>CAYWUD010000563.1:0-1468 GCA_964461355.1 uncultured Pseudomonadales bacterium
TGCCATCGCCCGGGCGCGGGCGGTCAACCCCAAGGTGCTGCTCTGCGACGAGGCTACCTCGGCGCTGGATCCGAAGACAACGCAGTCGATTCTGGAGCTCCTGGCCGATATCAACCGGCGCCTGGGCATCACCATTTTGCTGATCACCCACGAGATGGATGTGGTCAAGTCGATCTGTGATCAGGTGGCGGTGATCAGCGCCGGGCGCATCATCGAGCAGAATCGAGTCGAGCCGTTCTTTCTGGAGCCGAAAACCGAGCTGGCGCGTGAGTTTGTGCGCACGGCGATGCACGAAAAACTGCCCGAGGCGATCGAACAGCAGCTGCTGGCGCGTCCGGCAGCGGACTGTCATCCGGTAGTACGCCTTTCCTTTGTCGGCCACGCGGTGGCCGAGCCGGTGATCAGTCAGGCCTGCCGCCGTTTCGGCGTCGATATCAGCATCCTGCAGTCGAGCCTGGATTATGTGCATGGTCATATCATGGGCTTTATGACCGCCGAACTGATGGGCACGGCCGAGGCCACCGAACAGGCACTGGCCTTTATCGATCAGCAACCGAACGTGAAACTGGAGGTCGCAGGTTATGTCCGTCGACAGCTTGAAACTCTTGCTTGATGCCACCTGGGAGACGCTCTACATGGTCGCCCTGTCCGGCGGCCTGAGCTTTGTTGTCGGCATCCCGCTGGGTGTGCTGCTGTATGCGACCCGGGCCGGGCGCATCATGGCGCATCCGGCGCTGTACCAGGGGCTCGGCGCGGTGATCAACGCGGCGCGCTCGGTGCCGTTCATCATTCTGCTGGTCGCCATTATTCCGCTGACGCGCCTGCTGGTGGGGACCTCGATCGGTACCACCGCCGCGATCGTGCCCCTGACACTGGCGGCGATTCCCTTTGTTGCCCGTGTCGCCGAGGGGGCGTTGAACGAAGTGCCGTCCGGTCTGGTGGAGGCGGCGCAGGCGATGGGCGCCAGTCCGCTGCAGATCGTCACCAAGGTGCTGCTGCCCGAAGCGATGGCGGGGCTGATTCATGGTATGACCCTGACTCTGGTCACCCTGGTCGGTTATTCGGCAATGGCCGGCGCGGTGGGCGGCGGGGGCCTCGGGGATCTGGGGATTCGGTACGGCTACCAGCGTTTTGACGGTGCTCTGATGCTGGCTACGGTGGTGGTGCTGATTGTGCTGGTGCAACTGTTGCAGATGCTGGGTGACCGGATGGTGGCCCGTTTTGACCATAATCATTGATCGCCGTAGGCGATAAATACAGGAGAAGACGCGTGAATCAACGTTTGCAGAACGCCCTCAAGCGGGCGGGTAAAGTGCTGGCGCTGGCCGGCTGTGCGTTGCTGGCCGCCTGCGGCAGCGAGTCGGATCAGCAGGGTCCCCTGAAGATCGGCGTGATCGCCGGTCCCGAGGCGGATCTGATGCAGGTTGCGGTCGAACAGGCGCGCAGCGAAGGGCTGGATGTGGAGCTG
>CAYWUD010000564.1:0-1461 GCA_964461355.1 uncultured Pseudomonadales bacterium
ATGTTGCGTGGCCCGATCGAGATCGACTGGGGGCAGGTGGATATGCAGGTGCTGATGAAAGCCGATGGCCTGCCGACCTACCACATGGCCAATGTGGTCGATGACCATCTGATGGAAATTACCCACGTGATTCGGGGCGAGGAGTGGATCAATTCGGCGCCCAAGCACAAGCTGCTGTACGAATACTTTGGCTGGCAGATGCCGAAGCTCTGTCATATGCCGCTGCTGCGCAACCCGGACAAGAGCAAGCTGTCCAAACGCAAGAACCCGACCAGCATCAGTTACTACGAGCGTATGGGGTATCTGCCCGAAGCGCTGCTCAATTACCTTGGGCGCATGGGTTGGTCGATGCCCGATGAGCGTGAAAAATTCACTCTGGAGCAGATGATCGAGCATTTCGATATTCAGCGGGTATCGCTGGGTGGTCCGATTTTCGATCAGGAAAAACTGAACTGGTTGAATGGCAGCTGGATTCGTGAAGACCTGTCGGTAGCCGATTTTGCTGTGCGGATGCGTGAATGGGCGCTGAACAGTGACTACATCGAGCAGTTTGCGCCGATGCTCAAGGAGCGCGCCAGTACGCTGAGTGATGTGGTGCCGATGGCCGCGTTTTTCTTTGCCGGTATGCTGCCGCTGACTCCGGAGCAGCTCGAGCACAAGAAACTGTCTCCCGAAGAGCTGGCGCGTATGCTGCAGTTCATCATCTGGCGCCTGGAGGCACTGCGTACCTGGAACAAGGACGCCATTTTTGCCGAGTGCAAGCGTCTGGCAACCGAGCTTGGCATCAAGCTGGGTGATTTCATGATGCCGATCTTTATCAGCATCGCAGGAACCAGTCAGACCATGTCCGTGGTCGATTCCATGGAAATTCTGGGGCCGGACATGAGTCGTGCCCGTCTTCGCCATGCGCTGGCGGTGCTGGGTGGCGTTTCCAAGAAGCAGCTCAAGAAGCTGGAAAAGGAGTATGCAGCCCTGGGTCAGGAAGGCTGATCGCGGTATTGGGCTGTAAACCTTGAAAGGCGCGGACCAGAGAGTCCGCGTTTTTTATAAGCGGTTGATTCGAACAGAAAAAGCAGCAGCCAAGAGTGCTTGACAGGGTGGGGGTGTCCCCCTAGAATGCGCCCACGTTTTCGGTGAGCCGCAGCGCTTTTCGGAACAGCTAGACAGCGGTGTCGCATGGCGGCAGTGCTGCTGAAGGATGTCCCCTTCGTCTAGTGGCCTAGGACACCGCCCTTTCACGGCGGTAACAGGGGTTCGAGTCCCCTAGGGGACGCCACTTATTTGCACCGGATCGGTGGGTAAACGATTCCATGCGGGAATAGCTCAGTTGGTAGAGCACAACCTTGCCAAGGTTGGGGTCGCGAGTTCGAGTCTCGTTTCCCGCTCCAGTTTCTAGTTTGAAGGTTGTCCCCTTCGTCTAGTGGCCTAGGACACCGCCCTTTCACGGCGGTAACAGGGGTT
>CAYWUD010000565.1:0-1457 GCA_964461355.1 uncultured Pseudomonadales bacterium
CACAGTGTGTTACGCGTGCTCAGAAATCGCGTGCGGCGCCTGCGGGTTATTGTTCTGGCCGGACAGTGTAACGGCCAAAGGGGCGCCAACCAGGGCGCCCCTTTGTACCAGGCATCAAGCAACCGGGACAAGGCTAGTCAGCCTGCTGGGTCGTGATGCTGAAGTTGACCAGGCCGGCATCGCCCGCCGCCTGCATCGCGGTAATCACCGCCTGATGCGGTGTACGCGCATCGGCCGCAATCACCAGCGGTGTGTCGCTCTGATTTTGTGCCTGCTGGCGCAGCGCCTGACTCAGGGTTTTCTGACTGTTATCGAGCAAAGGCTGGCCATTGAGAAAATAATCGCCCTGCTGACTGATCAGCACTTCCAGCTCATCGGCCGGCGGCGGCGTCTGTTCGCCATTGGCAACCGGCAACTCGATGGTGATATGACTTTCCTTGGTAAAGGTCGTGGTGACCATAAAGAAAATCAGCAGCAGAAACACGACGTCGATCAACGGCGTCAGGTTCAGGCTGACCTCTTCTTTTCGCTGCCGCTGAAACTTCATCACTTGGCCTCGGCGTCTTCGACTTCCCGAGCACCGTGCAGCGCTTCCACCAGTTTGGTGGCATCCTGCTCCATCACCACCACCAGCTCATCAACACGACGCACCAGAAAACGATGGAACACCAGCGCCGGGATGGCCACGGTCAGGCCGGCCGCGGTTGTGATCAGCGCCTTGGAGATACCGCCGGCAAGCAGTTCGGCATTGCCGGCACCACTGGCCATGATCACGTTGAACACTTCGATCATGCCGATCACGGTACCGAGCAGACCCAGCAGGGGCGTGATGGAGGCAATAGTACCGAGCGTGTTGAGATAGCGTTCAAGCTCGTGAACCACCTTGCTGGCCGCCTCCTCGATCGCTTCTTTCATCACAGTGCGGCCGTACTTGGAACTGCTGACACCGGCCACCAGAATCTCGCCGAGCGCCGAAGCCTGCTTGATCTGCTTGAGCCCTTCGACATTGAGCTCCTTGGCCTTGATCTGACGCCAAAGCTGCGCCAGCAGCGCACGCGGAGCAACCCGCTGCATGCGCAGGGCCCACAGACGCTCAAGCACAATCGCCATGGCCAGTACGGAACAGAGGATAATCGGCAGCATCAACCAGCCGCCGGCCTTGATAATTTCGATCACAACCGAACCCCCAGATTTACGATCGGGCCAATCTACCATAAAGGCGCCCGCCCCCCCAGAGCAGGAGTGCGGGCAAGGTGCACAATTTCACTATAAATTCAGCAAGATAGCCATAATACCTGAAGCAGGCGCAGCACTGTCGGAACTCCGTTGCGCCCGATCCTCGAAAACAGGCTCCTCCAGATAGGCACTGTGAACCATCCGATCACCGGGACCGAGCTCGGCCGTCAGTGCGCCGTGCACGGCCGTCGCGCGGATCACCCCGCCCTGGTGCCGTAAGC
>CAYWUD010000566.1:0-1453 GCA_964461355.1 uncultured Pseudomonadales bacterium
GCATCGCGACCGTAGGTCCGGGCCACGTAATCGATGACCCGATCGCGCCCCTCCATGCAGAAGTCGACGTCAAAGTCGGGCATCGACACCCGCTCGGGGTTCAGAAAGCGTTCGAACAGCAGGTCGTAGGGCAGCGGGTCCAGGTCGGTGATCTTTAGCGCGTAGGCCACCAGCGAGCCGGCACCCGACCCCCGGCCGGGGCCCACCGGAACCCCGTTGTTTTTCGACCACTGGATAAAGTCCATCACGATCAGGAAGTAGCCGGGAAAGCCCATCTGCAGGATGGTATCGAGCTCGATCTCCAGACGCTCGTCGTAGGGGCGGCGTTTTTCCGCATACTCGGGATCGTTCGCATCCAGAATCCGCGCCAGCCGCTCTTCGAGGCCGTCGCGCGAAACCTTGCGGAAGAACTGATCCATGGTCAGGCCGTCGGGCACCGGATACTCCGGCAGGAAGTAGGTACCGAGCCCCACCTCGATATTGCAGCGCTTGGCAATCTCCACCGTATTGGCCAGTGCCTCGGGGATATCGGCAAACAGCTCGGCCATTTCGGCCGCTGTTTTCAGATACTGCTCTTCGGAGTACAGGCGGGGCCGGTTCGGATCATCCAGGGCACGGCCATCGCCGATACAGACACGGGTCTCGTGGGCCTCGAAATCCTCACGCGCAAGAAAACGGACATCGTTGGTGGCCACCACCGGGCAGTTCATCGTCCCCGCCAACGCCACCGCCCGGTGCAGGTAACGCTCTTCATCCGGGCGCAGGGTGCGCACCAGCTCGAGATAATAGCGATCGCCAAACAGCGCCTGCCACTCGGCCAGCCAGGCGCGCGCCTTGTCATCCTGGCCCACCAGGAGCGCCTGCCCCACATCCCCCTCGCGCGCACCGGAGAGCGCAATCAGATCCTCGCGATACTGCTCGATCCATGCACGCCGGGTAATGGCCCGGCCCAGCTCCTGCCCCTGACGCCAGCCCAGCGAGATAATTTCGGTCAGATTCTTGTAGCCCTGCTCGCTCATCGCCAGCAGCGTAATGCGACTGGGCGCGCCCCCCTCCTCGCGCGGCTCGACCCAGAGATCAGCGCCACAGATCGGTTTGAGGCCCGCGCCCTGACAGCCGTTGTAAAACTTCACCAGACCGAAGAAGTTGCTCTGATCGGTCAGCGCCACCGCCGGCATACCCGCTTCCGCCACCTTGGGGTAGAGCTTTTTCAGCCGAACCAGGCTGTCGACCAGGGAGTACTCGCTGTGCAGACGCAGGTGAACAAAAGTAGCAGGCATGGTGGATCAAATCGTCAATTTGGGCGGGCGGCCATAGTAGCAGTTTTGCCGACCTCTGTGTGCGGCCTGAAGGGGCGCTGAACGCTCCACCCGATCACATAAAACGCTGCGCGCCGAGCCCCTGCCACAGCGCGAATACAGGCCAGATCACGTCAAAAAAACAGGGCAAGCCC
>CAYWUD010000567.1:0-1450 GCA_964461355.1 uncultured Pseudomonadales bacterium
GTCCGAGTCAGTAGAGCAGCAGATTCACGCATTGCGTCAGGAACTTGACGAGCACAACTACCGTTATTACGTGCTCGATGATCCCAGTATTCCCGATGCCGAATACGACCGTCTGCTGCGTCAGCTGCAGGCGCTGGAAGCCGAACATCCCGAGCTCAGCAGTCCCGATTCTCCGACCCAGCGCGTCGGCAGTTGTCCTCAGGGCGCTTTTGCCGAAGTCGAGCACAAGGTGCCGATGCTCTCGCTCGACAACGCCTTCTCCGCTGACGAGCTGGCCGATTTCGACCGCCGTGTGCGTGACCGTCTGGCCGATGCGCAGCTGATCGAATACTGCTGCGAGCCCAAGCTCGATGGCCTGGCGGTCAGCCTGCTGTACCGTGACGGTGTGCTGGTACAGGCGGCGACCCGGGGCGACGGGCGCACCGGCGAAGAGATTACCGCCAATGTGCGGACCATCGGCTCGGTGCCGCTGCGCCTGCGTGGTGATGACTGGCCGCCGGTGCTGGAGGTGCGCGGTGAGGTGTATATGCCCAAGGCCGGTTTTATACGCCTGAACGAGCGTGCTCGAACCCAGGGCGACAAGCCTTTTGTGAATCCGCGCAATGCCGCCGCCGGCTCCCTGCGTCAGCTGGATTCGCGTATTACGGCACAGCGCCCGCTGGAGTTCTGCTGTTACAGCCTCGGCCAGGTCGAAGGTGCTGTGCTGGCGGACACCCACAGCGCCAACCTTGAGCAGCTGGCCGCCTGGGGCTTTCGCATCAATCCGGAAATGCGGGTGGTGCAGGGCGCTGATGCCTGTAACCGGTATTTCGATGAGCTCGGTGCCAAACGTGCCGAGCTGCCCTATGAGATCGACGGTGCGGTGTTCAAGGTCAATGCGCTGGCCCTGCAGGAGCGGCTGGGTTTTGTCGCCCGTGCGCCGCGCTGGGCGATTGCCAGCAAGTTCCCGGCGCAGGAGGAGATGACCGAACTCCTCGATGTCGAGTTTCAGGTCGGGCGTACCGGCGCCATCACGCCGGTGGCGCGGCTCAAACCGGTGTTTGTCGGTGGTGTGACGGTCTCCAATGCCACCCTGCACAACATGGACGAGATCGAGCGGTTGGGACTGATGATCGGCGATACCGTGATTGTGCGCCGTGCCGGTGACGTCATTCCGCAGGTCGTGCAGGTGGTGGTCGATCGGCGTCCGGATGAGGCGCGTGCCGTGGCGCTGCCCGAGCACTGCCCGGTCTGTGCCTCGGAGGTTGAACGGGTCGAGGGTGAAGCCGTGGCCCGCTGTACCGGCGGACTGGTCTGCGCCGCGCAGCGCAAGGAGGCAATCAAGCACTTTGCCTCGCGCAAGGCGCTCGATATCGACGGGCTGGGCGACAACTGGTCGAGCAGCTGGTTGATCAGGGGCTGGTGCATGCACTGCCTGACCTGTTCAGCCTGCAGCAGCATCAGCTCGAGC
>CAYWUD010000568.1:0-1448 GCA_964461355.1 uncultured Pseudomonadales bacterium
GTGATGCGAGCGATCAGGACGCTCTGGCTGCCGAATGGGCCGCGGCGATGGCCGAGGCCGGTGAAAGTGGCGGTCAGGATGATATTGACGCCATTATGGCGGGGCAGAGTGTCGAAGAGGAGTCCGTGCCCGAGGTCGAGCTGACCCAGGTAGACCGCATGGACGAGCTGCTGCAGCAGAGTCCCAACCTCGAAGTGATCCTTGATATCCCGGTCGAGATCACGATGGAGGTCGGTGAAACCGAAATCACCATCCGTAACCTGTTGCAGCTCAATCAGGGATCGGTGATCGAGCTTGACCGACTGGCCGGTGAACCCCTGGACGTCAAGGTCAACGGCACCCTGATCGCCCATGGCGAGGTGGTGGTGGTCAACGAGAAGTTCGGTATCCGACTGACCGACGTGGTCAGCCCCGCCGAGCGGATCAGGAAGCTGCGCTGATGCGGGGCTGGTATGGTCTGCTGCTGTGTCCGGGGCTGGCGTTGGCCGCTGAGCTACCGGACAGCCGGATGCTGGTGGCGAAGATGGTCGGCGGTCTGGCGCTGGTCCTGTTGCTCGTTCTGGCACTGGCCTGGCTGTTGAAGCGTTTGCCGGGGTTGCCGCGTACTCAGGGCATGATGCGCCTGCGCGGCTCCCTGATGCTCGGGCCGCGCGAGCGTCTGGTCTGGGTTCAGGTCGGCCAGGAGCAGCTGTTACTGGGTGTGGCGCCCGGGCGTGTGGAACTGCTGCGAACCCTGGATGCCGAGCGGATGGATGATGCCATAACGTCTGCGTCGCCGGAGGATGCGAGCAGTTTTGCCGCCAGACTGCAAGGGCTGATGAAGGCGGACCGCTCATGACGCAGATGCTTCGCATGGGAAAACTGGCCGTTTATCTGGCGCCGTTGGCGCTGCTTTTTTGTTCGGGCACGCTCTGGGCGGCCGATGGTGTGGCGGCGATTCCGGCCGTAACGCTGACCACCGGGGCCGACGGACAGCAGGAGTACAGCGTCTCGATCCAGATCCTGGCGGTAATGACGGCCCTCAGCCTGCTGCCGGCGGCAGTGATGATGATGACCTCCTTTACCCGGGTGATTATCGTCTTTGCCATCCTGCGCCAGGCGCTGGGGCTGCAGCAGACGCCCTCGAATCAGGTTCTGGTCGGTCTGTCGCTCTTTTTGAGCTTCTTTATCATGAGCCCGGTGCTTGATGAGGTGAATCGTGATGCGTTGACGCCCTATCTGGCCGAAGAGATTACCTCGCTCGATGCGCTCAAGCGTGCCGAGCAGCCATTCCGTCACTTTATGCTGGGTCAGACGCGGGAGAACGATCTGGATCTCTTTATCCGGCTTTCCGGGCGCACCGATATCGAAAGCCCTCAGACCGTACCGCTCAATATCCTGATCCCGTCGTTTGTAACCAGCGAACTCAAGACCGCTTTCCAGATCGGCTTCATGCTCTTTATCCCGTT
>CAYWUD010000569.1:0-1440 GCA_964461355.1 uncultured Pseudomonadales bacterium
TGCGAATGGTGATGGCCGGCAGGTTTAGAAGTGAGGTCTCCTCTGTAATGGTGCCACTGTCGGAAATGACACAAAGCGCTTCCATCTGCAGGCGGATGTAGTCGGAAAAGCCGAATGGCTTCATGAACTGAATACGCTTATCCAGATCAATATGGTGCAGAGCATCAAGACGCTTGCGAGTGCGAGGATGAGTTGAAACGATGACAGGCAGGTCGTAAGTTGCAGCAAGAGCGTTAAGGGTCTCCAAGAGATCCAGAAGATTTTCTGGAGTATCTACATTTTCTTCACGATGAGCGCTGACGATAAAAAAACGGCCCTGCTCAAGACTCATACGTGCTAATACATCAGAAGCTTGAATCTTGCGTTGATAGTGATCGAGCACCTCACGCATATGCGAGCCGGTTTTTATAATCGTCTCCGGCTTGATGCCTTCGGCGATCAAATAACGGCGAGCATGTTCGGTCAGCACCATATTGATATCGGACAGGTGATCCAGAACTTTACGATTAAGCTCTTCAGGTACACGCTGATCAAAACAGCGGTTGCCTGCCTCCATGTGGAACACAGGAATTTTGCGGCGCTTGGCTGCGATGACTGCCAGGCAGGTGTTGGTATCGCCATAGAGCAGGAGAGCATCAGGCTGTTCCTGTTCGAAAATAGCGTCAGCTTTTGAAATTACCTCAGCGATTGTTTCGGCAGCGGTAGCGCCGGCGGCCCCAAGAAAGTGGTCCGGCTTGCGAATCTCCAGATCATCAAAAAAAACCTGGTTGAGCTCGTAGTCGTAGTTTTGACCGGAGTGCACGAGCACATGATTGACCTGGCGATCAAGCTCTGCGATGACGCGGCTCATTTTGATCAGTTCGGGGCGAGTACCCACCAGAGTCATGACCTTAAGCATTGAGCTGCTCCTTGATGTAGTCGAGCTTGAGAAGCAGTTGTTTGATTGCCGGTATATCCAGACGCTCGGTGTTATGGGAGGTGTAATCTTCTTGGGCAGAAATTTCCTCTTCCCCCTCGACGAAATATTTTTTGTAGTTGAGGTCGCGGTCATCGGCCGGGATACGGTAATAGCGCCCCATATCCTCGGCGCGTGCCATTTCTTCACGGGATACCAGGGATTCGAACAATTTTTCGCCGTGCCGCGTCCCTATAACGCGAACGGGAGCGTCACTATTGAAGAGCTCCTTTAAGGATTGAGCCAGATCTCCGACAGTGGATGCCGGTGCTTTTTGTACAAACAGATCCCCCTGCTGGCCATGCTCAAAGGCATGCAGCACCAGATCGACGGAATCCTCAAGAGACATCAAAAAACGAGTCATTGTAGGGTCAGTCAAGGTCAGAGGTTCGTGCTGGCGCATCTGCTCGCTAAACAGTGGAATTACAGAACCCCGCGAGGCCATGACATTGCCGTAGCGTGTGGCACAAACCACGGTACCGCCG
>CAYWUD010000570.1:0-1433 GCA_964461355.1 uncultured Pseudomonadales bacterium
TGTTCAACGGTACCGAGCTTGTGGACGCCGGATACCCCGATCATGCCGTCCCAGTTATCAACCCGGCCCTCTCGCCAGCCCATCATCCATGCCTGACGTTGCCGTTCGTCCATATGCGGACAAATATCCTGGGACCGGCCTGTGACGCCGGACTGGTATCCCTTGATGTAGGCGCGTTCGATCTTATCTCTCTTCTGTCTTTTCATAATCAACCTCTATGGGTAAATCCGTAGCATCAGGGGTAATCCATGCCCTGAGCCAGAAAATGGGTACAAGCGGTACCCGAGAATCGACAGTTGTCATGGCTCGGGCAGGTTGTACACAGGAAGATGCCCGAACGCGACGCCGCCTCCAGTTTTCGGCGCCGTGACAATACTATTACTACCAAATCCGGCTACCGGATGTCGAGAAGCTCTTAGTAATAAACCACTATTTCTATAGGTGTTTTACGCATAAGTGGCGATGTAACGACAAAAGATCAGGAAATACCCGTATATCGTGGTTTTTCCTCCTCGATGAGCGCCTGTCTGCGGTAATATCTGCAGTTTTACGCGTGTGTGGAGTCCAGGGTGAGTCAGAGCTTTTTTGCCAGTTGTCCCAAGGGGTTAGAAGGGCTGTTGGCCCAGGAACTGGAAGGTTTCGGTGCCACTCTGGGCAAACCGCAGGTGGCCGGCGTCACGTTCAGTGGCCCGCTCGAGGTGGCCTACCGTGCCTGCCTCTGGTCACGGCTGGCCAACCGAGTGCTGCTGGTGCTGGCCAAGGTGCCTGCAGCCGACAGCAAAGCGCTGTATGAGGGTGTGAAGCAGATCGACTGGTCCGAACACCTGAATGCTGACATCAGCTTCGCTGTCGATTTCAACGGCACCAACAGTCAGCTGCGTCACACGCGCTTTGGTGCGGTCCTGGTCAAGGATGCTCTGGTCGATCAGTTCCGTGAGCGGTTTGGCGAGCGTCCCAATGTGGATGCCAAAAATCCGGACCTGCGCATCAACGTGTTTTTGCACCGGGATCAGGCGCAGATTGCGCTGGATCTTTCCGGGGCCAGCCTGCATCAGCGCGGTTACCGCCTTGATGTGGGTAAGGCGCCTTTGAAGGAGAACCTGGCGGCGGCCATTTTGCTGCGCGCCGGCTGGCCCGAACTTGCGCAGCAGGGATACGCGTTGATCGATCCCCTGTGCGGCTCGGGTACCCTGTTGCTCGAAGGCGCGCTGATGGCGGCCGATATCGCGCCGGGACTGCTGCGTAACAAGTTTGGCTTCGAGCGTTGGCTGGGCCATGTGCCGGCCCTCTGGAAGCGGTTGCGCAGCGAAGCGGTCGAGCGCCGAGCCGAGGGGCTGGCGCGATCGCCCCTGTGGCTGCGTGGCTTTGATCTGGACAAGCGCATTGTGGCGCAGGCACGGGGGAATATTCAGCGCGCCGGGCTCGAGTCCTGG
>CAYWUD010000571.1:0-1428 GCA_964461355.1 uncultured Pseudomonadales bacterium
TGCTGCAACATGGATAAGCACAGAGGAGTCTGTTGCAACGGTGAATGAACAGGGGTCTGTTACAGGTCTCTCCGAAGGATCCACCGAATTAATTGTTATTTTTGAACATCAGGGAGTAGAGCGAGCTCTTACTAAAGTGGTAGATGTTTCTGTCTTTAATAAGGATAAAATTCCTCAGGAAGAGTATTTTATCAATGGTCGAGATTCGATCTATGTAGATGAGGTTGTAACGTTTAATATTAAGTCCACAATGGGGAACTATCTTACTGAGGATGCTGTAACATGGAGAAGTGCAGAGGAGTCTGTTGCAACGGTGAATGAACAGGGGTCTGTTACAGGTTTCTCCGAAGGATCTACCGAATTAATTGCCACTTTTGAACATCAGGGAGAGGAGAAAGTTCTTACTAAGGTGGTAGATGTTTCTGTGTTTAATAAGGATGCACATGCCTATGCAATAGAGGGGCCTCACAGAATGTACATGAGCCAAAAAGGTGAGTTGCGTATACGTTCAATTGATGAGGATCGCTTCCCTGTAGACTCTGTTAGCTGGAGTAGTAGCGACCCAGCTTCTCTCTCTGTAGATGCTATAACTGGAAAGATAGAAGCTTTGGGTGACAGTGGTACTGTTACCGTTACGGCCACAATCGAAGGTACCTCTGGTGTAATTAAGTGCACTAAAGAGATTCATCTGTATAATGGCGAGCTTCGGCTTGTGTATGATCTCTCTATTGACTCTACAATTACGCTTCCCTTTATACATGAGATGCCAGTACTTGCGGGTGGTAAGAACGATACGTTAGTCCCTATCTATCATGACTTTATTGTTGACTGGGGTGATGGATCTGAATATATCGTAGATGTAAAGAGCGAAGGCTTTATACCTTACGAAGCAATTATACATGAGTATAGTGATATGAGCCAGGATCTCGTAACGGTAACTATCTTTGGGGATTCTATTATTTTTGCTGCTGCTATGCCACCTAGGCCAGCTTTTGGTGAGGCTCTTGTTGATGTAGCAAATTGGGGAAATGCAACATTTATAGAGGCTACTGGAGGGATGTGGTATTACCTGGAACCCTTTCACTTATCAAGCAATCTTACAGGTTTTTCGGCTACCGATGCGCCTAATTTAGAGGGGTCAATGAATTTTTTCTTTTCTGGACTAAGTAATTTTACGGGAGAGGGCATTGAGCACTGGGATATGAGTAATGTGGAAAATATGGCTTCTATGTTTTCTGGGGCTACAAGCTTTAATGGTGATATTGGGTCTTGGGATGTGAGTAATGTGAGTGATATGTCTTCTATGTTTTCTGGGGCTACAAGCTTTAATGGTGATATTGGGTCTTGGGATGTGAGTAATGTGAGTGATATGTCTTCTATGTTTTCTGGGGCTACAAGCTTTAATGGTGATATTGGGTCTTGGGATGT
>CAYWUD010000572.1:0-1414 GCA_964461355.1 uncultured Pseudomonadales bacterium
CTCCATTCTGATGTCCAAGACCTTCGACCACGGCGTGGTCTGCGCCTCGGAACAGGCGGTGATCGTGCTCGATGAGGTCTACGAGGCGGTGAAGCAGCGCTTTGCTTCGCACGGAGGCTATCTGCTGTCGCCGGAAGAGGCCGACAAGGTGCGCAAGGTGCTGCTGGTCAATGGGGCGCTGAATGCCGATATCGTCGGCCAGAGCGCTCTGACCATTGCCGCCATGGCCGGTATCGAGGTGCCACCCTATACCAAGATTCTGATCGGCGAGGGGGATCGGCCGTCCGAGGCGGACGCCTTTGCCCACGAGAAGCTGTCACCGACCCTAGGCATGTACCGGGCGCGGGATTTCGAGGATGCCGTGGCCATGGCCGAGAAAATGGTCGAGATGGGCGGTATCGGGCATACCTCGGGTCTGTATACCGATCAGGACGCCAATGCCGAGCGCATTCGCTACTTTGGCGAGCGCATGAAAACGGCGCGGATTCTGCTCAATACACCGACCTCTCACGGCGGCATCGGGGATCTCTATAACTTCAAGCTCGACCCGTCACTGACGCTCGGCTGCGGCTCCTGGGGGGGCAACTCGATCTCCGAAAACGTCGGCCCCAAACATCTGATCAACAAGAAAACCCTGGCGAAGCGGGCGGAAAACATGCTCTGGCACAAACTGCCGAAATCGATCTATTTCCGCCGTGGCTCGATGGCGGTGGCTCTCGATGACCTTGAGGGCAAGCAGCGTGCCTGTATCGTCACCGACCATTACCTGTTCAACAACACCCCTTACGTCGATGATCTGCTCGAGCTCTTGAAAGCGCGCGGCATGGAAACCGAGGTGTTCTACGAGGTCGAGGCCGATCCGACCCTGGCTACCGTGCGCAAGGGTACCGCGGTGCTCAACACCTTCCAGCCGGATGTGATCATCGCGCTCGGCGGCGGCTCACCGATGGATGCCGCGAAGATCATGTGGGTGATGTACGAGCATCCTGAGGTGGCGTTCGAGGAGCTGGCGCTGCGCTTTATGGATATCCGCAAGCGTATCTACAAGTTCCCGAAAATGGGTGCCAAGGCCGAGCTGGTCGCGATTCCGACCACCTCGGGCACCGGTTCGGAAGTGACTCCCTTTGCCGTGGTGACCGATGAAGTCAGCGGGCAGAAATATCCGATTGCCGATTACGAGCTGACTCCGGCGATGGCGGTGGTTGATGCCAATCTGGTGATGAACATGCCCAAGTCGCTGACCGCCTATGGTGGCTATGATGCGGTGACCCATGCCATCGAGGCCTATGTCTCGGTGCTGGCCAACGAGTATTCCGACGGGCAGGCGCTGCAGGCGTTGAAGCTGCTCAAGGAGTATCTGCCCAGTGCCTACCATCAGGGGGCGCGGGACCCGATTGCGCGGGAAAAGGTGCAT
>CAYWUD010000573.1:0-1411 GCA_964461355.1 uncultured Pseudomonadales bacterium
TTTCACCGGAACGCCGATTGATGCCACTCTGGACGTGTTTGGTGAGGTAATCGATGCCTATACCATGACGGAATCCGTCAAGGATGAGATTACAGTTCGTATCGTCTACGAAGGCCGGGCTGCAAAAGTGCTGCTGGATAACAGAAAACTTGAGGAAATAGAAGACTACTACGCCCAGTGCGCGGAAGACGGTGCTTCCGACTATCAGATAGAGGAAAGCAAGAAGGCCAATGCCCAGATGAATGCCATTCTTGGTGATCCCGACCGGATAAAGGCGCTGGCTCAGGATTTTGTTAAGCACTATGAAAATCGGGTTTCGGAAGGATCAACTGTAAAAGGCAAAGCCATGTTTGTTAGTTCAAGTAGGCAGATTGCCTATGACTTCTACAAGGAAGTTATCGCGTTGCGGCCTGAATGGGCTGAAATAAAGGTCTGTGAGGAAGGTGCTGAGCTGACTGAGAAAGAGCGCAAAGAAATCAAGCCGATGGAACGGATCAAAATGATCATGACCCGTGGCAAAGATGATCCAAAGGAGCTTTACGACATTCTTGGAAACAAGGACTACCGCAAGGAGCTGGACAGGCAGTTTAAAAACGGGAAATCAAATTTCAAAATAGCCATAGTCGTTGACATGTGGCTGACCGGGTTTGACGTTCCGTTTCTGGATACCATCTATATCGACAAGCCGATTCAACGGCACAATCTGATTCAAACGATATCCCGCGTTAACCGTAAATTTGAAGGCAAAGAAAAAGGTTTGGTGGTCGACTATATCGGCATCAAGCGTCAGATGAATCAGGCACTTGCTCAGTATTCCAAAGCTGACAGTTCAAACTTTGAAGAGATCGAGCAGTCGATTGTTGTTGTCAAAGACCATTTAGATCTGCTCGGAAAGCTGTTTCACAAGTTCGACAAAAGCGCATACTTTTCCGGCTCCCCGCTTCAACAGCTGGACAGCCTGAATATGGCTGCCGAATTTGTTCAAGTGACTCAGGAAATCGAAAAGCGCTTCATGTATTTGGTTAAGCGTTTGAAGGCCGCCTATGACATCTGTTGCGGAAGTGAGGTTTTCAGTCAAACGGAACGTGACCACATCCACTTCTATCTCGCCGTAAGGTCTATCGTATTCAAGCTGACAAAGGGCAATGCTCCTGACACGGCACAAATGAATGCCCGTGTACGTGAGATGATAAAAGAAGCCCTCCAAAGTGACGGCGTTGAAGAGATCTTCAAAATGGGTGAAGACCATGGCAAGGAAGTCGACATTTTTGATGATGACTACCTTGCCAAGATCGAGAAGATCAAACTGCCGAACACCAAGATAAAACTTCTGCAGCAGTTGCTGGCCAAAGCGATCGATGACTTCAAGAAGGTCAACAAGATCAAAGGGACAGACTTCTCAAAGAAATTC
>CAYWUD010000574.1:0-1409 GCA_964461355.1 uncultured Pseudomonadales bacterium
CCTTCGACCAATTGGTTAAAAGCCAACTGCTCTACCAACTGAGCTAACGACCCAACGAACTTTAAAATCTGGCTCCCCGAGCTGGACTCGAACCAGCGACCCAATGATTAACAGTCATTTGCTCTACCAACTGAGCTATCGGGGAACTACACCCTGCACTGACAGGGCTCGCGTATGATAATGAGCCCTCGGTATGAGTCAAGTGTTTTATCCCGTACCCCGGGACGGGCGGAGCTGCTTTACTGATACACAGCGGCATGCGCTCGTCCATGATTGGGAGCCGCTACCCGACAATGGCATACTGCGTTTGAGCCATTCGCCGCTGACGGACTAAGTCCATCTCAGGAGCAATCAGTACCAGGGAGTCCTTATGGACAAGACGGAACCCACCAAGATTGTTGATCTGCCACATCAGGGGCCGGGCAAGGAGCTGCCAAAACAGTTTGTCGCCTTGCTGACCGGCTGTCGCCAGCAGACCCAGGACTTCGTTGCCCCCCTCTTCGACGGGCTGTTCGGACTGGTTGATGACTGCCTGTTCGACTGTGCCGACAAGGCGCGCACCAATCAGGACCAGACGCTCTATTTTGAAGCCATGCGCACTCTGAGGCTCGAGCGCCAGGCAATCGAACGTCGCCTGCACCGTGCCATTGCCGAACGCTTCAACCGCTTTATCGAGCAGCGCCCCCAGCAGGATCTGGATATCGAGCAGCTCGACACATCCCGCCTGTCACTGATCCAACGCGACGAATACGAACAGGTGGTGACCACAACCAATCTGGCCGCCCATGCCGAAAGCCGCTGCAACGAAGCGCTCTGGGCTCTGGAACAGCGGTTCGCGGTGCTCAATCGCGGAGTCAAACTCGATCATCTGAGCAATCCCGCCGCCCCGCGCGCACTGGTACGCAGTCTGAACCAGGCGCTGGCACCTCTGGAGCTGGAGGCGCCCATTATTCGTGTGCTGCACCAGCTGTTTCAGAGCGAGGTGCTGAACAATATCGACCCGCTCTACGACCGTTTGAACCAGTACCTGATCGAACACCGCATTTTACCGAACCTCAAGCACAGCCCCGAGGGACAGCGCAGCATCCACTCGAGCGACCAGCGTCTTTCCCACCGCGAATCATCCCGTGACGCCGGCTCATCCATCGCTCAGCCGTCCCTAGGCTCAGGTGCAGGTGCAGGTGCAGGTGCAGGTGCAGGCCTAATAGGCACAGGTGGCCCGGCGCCAACCCTGCCGTCCGGAACACAAGCCGGGTTCGGCCTGTCCGCCAGCGCGCCGACATCAGCCGATCTGCTGCACTCGATTACCCAGCTTCTGGGCCAGCGCCTGCACCTGTCCCTGCCCGGCGAACTCCCGTTTCCGAGCATTCTCAATCTATCCAGCGCACCGCCTGAAAGCCCGACCTACA
>CAYWUD010000575.1:0-1407 GCA_964461355.1 uncultured Pseudomonadales bacterium
GCTTGTACAGCTCGGGGGGGCGTGGTTTGCGGCCCCGTCGGCGAGGGGGTAGAGTGTTTTTTGGACCTGCAGGTGTGGGGGAGCCGCGGGGGGCGGCGAGCCGAAGGTCCAGTCTGGTTTGGGGGAACCGATGCACACGCCATTAGAACGTTACCAGCAGGATCTGGCGCGTCCGGATTTCTGTTATGACGCCGCCCAGGAGATGGCGGTCTATCGTCTGCAGCAACTGTACGAACAGCTGGTGGCGGCCGAGGAGGCCGGCAGCAGTGCCCTGGGGCGGCTGACCTCGCGGCTGATCCGAAGGCCCAAGGCACCGGTTCAGGGGCTGTACCTCTGGGGCGGTGTCGGGCGCGGCAAGACCTATCTGGTGGATACTTTCTACGACAGCCTGCCCTTCGACGACAAGATGCGCACCCATTTTCATCGCTTCATGCAGCGGGTGCACCATGAGCTCGAGCTCTGCAAGGGGCAGAAAAACCCGCTCGAACTGGTCGGCGCCAAGCTCGCGAGTGAAGCGCGGGTTCTCTGCTTTGACGAGTTCTTCGTCAGCGATATTACCGATGCCATGATCCTGGCCGGCCTGCTCGAGCAGCTCTTTGCACGGGGGGTTACGCTGGTGGCTACCTCGAATATTGCACCGGATCGGCTGTACCAGGATGGCCTGCAACGCGCCCGTTTCCTGCCGGCGATCGCCCTGATCGAGGCGCACACCCAGGTGCTTAAGGTGGACGGCGGCGTCGATCATCGGCTGCGGGTGCTGACCGAGGCGCCGCTGTACCATTATCCGCTGGGCGCACGCGCCGATCAGGCGCTGTACGAGCGGTACGACCACCTGATGCCCGATGCCGATCTCAATTGCGAAGCGCAGGTACTCGACATTGCCGGACGACCGATTCTCAGCGAGCGGATCTGCGAGGATGTCGGCTGGTTCCGGTTTGCCGCACTCTGTGACGGACCGCGCTCGCAGAACGACTACATCGAGCTGGCGCGCATCTTTCACACGGTACTGGTGCAGGGGGTGCCGCAGCTGAACGGCAAGCGCGATGATCAGGCGCGCCGTTTTATCAATCTGGTCGACGAGTTCTATGACCGCGGCGTGAAGCTGATTATCTCCGCCCAGGTGCCGCTCAAGGACCTCTATCGCGACGGGCGGCTGATCTTCGAGTTTCAGCGTACCCTCAGTCGCCTGCAGGAGATGCAGTCCCAGGAATATCTGGCCCGGCCGCACAAGGCCTGAGCCCCTCATGTCCAAACCCGCCGCTGGCGGGTTTTTTTGTGTCTAGGCACGGGCGCGATAATAGACGGCCATGTTCGTGCATTGTGTGCGCGTGCAGCACAGCCTGTATCGATGCGCCTTAACACGGGCGGACCTGTCGGCATACAGCCTGCGCGTGGCCTGTGCTCAGG
>CAYWUD010000576.1:0-1405 GCA_964461355.1 uncultured Pseudomonadales bacterium
AAAAACGTATTTACCGGTTGGGATGTACGTAATGTAACAACTGCCCGAGGTATGTTTGCCAATACTGAAAAGTACACAGGAAACTACATGTCTGACCTTAACTGGGAATCTCTCAAGGATGGAAGCCAGATGTTCTATAGAGCGACCGGTCTTGTTGGAAAAGAGATGAATAACTGGAATATGCCAGTTGTTGAAAGTGTTGTTCAGTTTTTTAGGTTTTCTGAAAATTACACAGGAGAGGGATCCTCTAACTGGTATTTAGGTAATATAAGTGGTGCTGCTAATGAAGGAGCTATACGATTCTTTTCAGATACCAAAGTTAGTGGTAAGAATATGAAAAACTGGCACTGGGAAGGCCCTTGGTTGAATATTGGAGACTGGGCAGCAGGTATGCAGAGGATTCGAGATGGTATTTTTTATAATGTTCATAACAACATAACAGGAGAAGGTATGTCGGACTGGAAGTTCTCTACCGTAAGAAGTGTCCGTGAACTTTTCCGGGATACGAACAACTACTGGAAAAACCTAAGTTGGGATGGCATGACAGGATGGAGCTTTCCCGATGCTACCAGAGCCGATTATATGTTTTATCTTCATAGGAAGGAGATAGATATTAGTGGATGGAGTTTTCCAAAAGCAAATGATATTAATCATATGTTTCATTGGGCTGATTTTACCGGTGATGGGGTAAGTGATGTGGACTTTAGCGCAGCTACGAATGTTACAAATATGTTCTGGGCAAGTAAGCTATCCTTGAAGGATGCAAAAAACTGGAACTTCGATAGCCTCACCAATATTTTAGAGTTGACCGAGGAGATGCGTGTCCCTGGATTGCTTCAGGCTGGCTCGTATGTAACTGGAGAGGGTATGTCTGGATGGAGTTTTGCAAGTCTGGAAAATGCCACAAGCGCATTTCAAAGTGCTCATGCTAAATTTACCGGAGAGGGTATGTCAGACTGGTATCTCCCAAAACTTAAAAACATGACGAACATGTTTTATCTTGCCTCTAAGTTTAATGGACCCGTAGACACCTGGACCATTGGAGCAGAGGAGGGCACCGACTTTAGTGGAGCTACCCTAAACTACATGTTTTACAACTCTGCAATGGATCAAGACCTAAGTAGTTGGGATATTACTGGGGCTCCTCAAATAGAAATGTTTACCGGTGCTCCTATTTTAAGCACTCCAGAAAAACTCCCCGTAGGACACCCCAAGAGACCCTAGTGGAGTAGGCTTGGTTTGGTGGTAACACACCAAACCATATCATAATGAAATACAGGCGACCTCCTTGAGGTCGCCTTTTTTTTGGAATAGACCACGGTATTATCCACGCCATCAGCCCACGCAAAATATTCCATCAATAGTAGGGTGGACTTGCCCTCTACAAAGAGAAACAGAAGCAAAA
>CAYWUD010000577.1:0-1405 GCA_964461355.1 uncultured Pseudomonadales bacterium
CCCATGTACGCTGCTCCAAGTCCCCCAAGCCTGGCACCCTGATCTACCTAGGCGATGAGCGCGCCGAGTGCGAAGTGGTGGGCCGCGAGAATGCGCTCTTTCATCTGCGCCTGACCGGTGATGGCTCGGTACTCGATATGCTGCACCGGATCGGCCATATGCCGTTGCCGCCCTATATCGACCGTGAAGATCAGCTTTCCGATCGCGAGCGCTATCAGACCGTCTATTCCGACGTGAACAAGGAGGGCGCCGTGGCTGCGCCCACGGCAGGCCTGCACTTTGACGAGGCCCTGTTCGCGCGCCTGAAGGCCAAAGGGGTGGATACCGCCTTTGTCACCCTGCATGTGGGCGCGGGCACGTTCCAGCCGGTGCGGGTCGAGAAGATCGAAGATCACCATATGCACTCGGAATATCTCGAGGTAAACGAGGCGGTGGTCGAAGCGGTCAAGGCGACCAAGGCGCGGGGCAACAAGGTGATTGCGGTGGGCACCACCAGCGTGCGCTGTCTGGAAACCGCGGCCGCCGATGGCGAGATCAAGCCTTATCGCGGTGATACCGACATCTTTATTTTTCCCGGCTATCAGTTCCGGGTGGTCGACCGTCTGGTCACCAATTTCCATCTGCCCGAATCGACCCTGCTGATGCTGGTCAGCGCCTTTGCAGGTTACGACCTGATGATGGACGCCTACCGTACCGCAGTGGCCGAGGGCTATCGCTTTTTCAGTTACGGGGATGCGATGCTGCTGACCCGTCGTGACGAGAACCAGTAAGGATTCGAGTTATGGCACGTAAAGAATGCTACATGACCTTTGAACAGCTCGGTCAGCACGGTTACGCCCGTCGTGGCCGCCTGACCTTCCCGCGCGGCACCGTCGAGACCCCCTGCTTTATGCCGGTGGGCACCTACGGCACCGTCAAGGGCATGCTGCCGCGCGATATCAAGGAGATCGGCGCCGAGATCATTCTGGGCAACACCTTCCACCTGTGGTTCCGTCCGGGCACCGAGGTGATTCAGGAGCACGGCACCCTGCACGATTTCAACGGCTGGGATGGCCCGATCCTGACCGACTCCGGCGGTTTTCAGGTCTTCAGTCTCGACGGCCTGCGCAAGATCACCGAAGAGGGCGTGCATTTCCGCTCACCGGTGGATGGCTCCAAGCGCTTCATGAGCCCGGAAGTATCCATGCAGATCCAGCGTGAACTGGGCTCGGATATCGTCATGCAGCTCGACGAGTGCACCGACGGTGAGGCCGATCATGCCACGGCGAAAAAGTCGATGGAGATGAGCCTGCGCTGGGCGGCGCGCTCCAAAGCGGCCCATGGCGACAGCCCGGCTGCGCTGTTCGGCATCATTCAGGGCTGTGTCTACGAAGATCTGCGTTCCCAGAGCCTGAGCAAGCTCAAG
>CAYWUD010000578.1:0-1404 GCA_964461355.1 uncultured Pseudomonadales bacterium
CGATCCGCTGGGTCTGAACGTGGGTGAAGTGGCCGATATGGCTGCTGCGGCTGAAGAGCAGGACGTAACCCTCGATACCTACAGCCTGATGCAGAAACTGTTCGGCTCCAGTGCGGCAGCCTTTGCCTATCTGGTCTTTGTACTGCTCTACACCCCCTGCGTTGCGGCTCTGGGCGCCGTATACCGTGAAACCAACCTGCGCTGGACTCTGTTTGTTTCGGGTTGGACCTTCGCGCTGGCGTACTGCTCTGCGGTGCTGGTGTACCAGGGTGCGCATCTGTCCGCACAACCGGCCACGGCCGGAGGCTGGCTGGCCGCGGTAGCCGCAGGTTTTGCCGGTCTGATTTTCTGGATGCGTCGCCAGGGGCAGCTTCAGGTCGACGAGAAGGCGGTGGCTGATGTGTGCAGCTCCGGTTGCTCATGCTCCTAGAGATCCGCAGCTTTATTCAGGAGCGCCGGCAGGCCTCCATGGCTGAGCTGGTACTGCACTTTCGCCAGCCGGCAGCAGCGCTCAGACCGATGGTCGAGCGCTGGATCGAGAAGGGGCAGCTGATGCGACTCGAGACGGCAACCTGCAGCGGCTGCACCCAGTGCGAAGCCGAGCAGCTTGAAGTCTACCGGTATCGGGATGCCAATCTGATCGCCTCGAGCGAACCGATACGACCGATCGGCTGCTCGCGCTGATCCCTGCCAACAGAAAGCCCCGCCTGTGCGGGGCTTTCTGTTGGCGGAACGTTGTCGATTAGAGAACGATAACCCCTGTGATTACAGGGGATTAGCAGAGAAAAAGGGCACGTCGGGGCTTGGTAAGCGTGCCAATCCCCGGTAGGATCGACGCAAATTTATCTATGATCATTCGATCATTGACTCATTCGAGTAGTTGCCATCAAAGCGGCGCGCCATGCCGCACGACAGACTGGAGACAACGATGCAACGGACCCTGATTCAAGGCGGCAATCTGGTGCTGGAAGGCGGTGTGACCGTCGGCGATATTCTGGTGGAAGAGGGCAAGATCGTAGCGATCGGCCCGGAGCTGGACGCGGCCGATGCCGAAGTGATCGATGCGCGTGATCAGTTTGTGATTCCCGGTGGTATCGATGCTCACACCCATATGAACCTTGATGTGGGTATCGCACAGGCGACCGACGACTTCTACACCGGCACTGTTGCGGCGGCCTGCGGCGGTACCACCACCATCATCGACCATATGGGTTTTGGTCCGCGTGGCTGTGGCCTGCACCACCAGCTGGAGGTGTACAAGGAGTGGGCCAAGGACAAGGCGGTTATCGACTACAGCTTCCACGGCGTGGTGCAGCATGTAAACGACGAGATCCTCGATGAAATGGAATCGATGGTCAACGAGGAGGGGATCAACAGCTTTAAACTGTATCTGACCTACGGTTA
>CAYWUD010000579.1:0-1402 GCA_964461355.1 uncultured Pseudomonadales bacterium
GTTCGTCCGACCGTTCGTGGTGTTGCCATGAACCCGGTAGATCACCCGCACGGTGGTGGTGAAGGTCGTACTTCCGGTGGTCGTCATCCGGTTACTCCTTGGGGTGTTCCGACCAAAGGTCGCAAGACCCGTAAGAACAAGCGTACCGACAAGATGATCGTCCGTCGTCGCGGTGCTAAGTAAGCAGAATTGAATAGAGGTAAACGACAGTGCCACGTTCATTGAAGAAAGGTCCTTTCATTGACCTTCACCTGTTGAAGAAGGTTGAGGACGCTGTTGAAAAGAACGAGAAGCGTCCCATTAAAACTTGGTCGCGCCGCTCTATGATTCTGCCGCAAATGGTAGGTCTGACCATCGCCGTGCATAACGGTCGTCAGCATGTGCCGGTTTTCGTAACCGAAGACATGGTTGGTCATAAACTGGGCGAGTTTGCCGTTACCCGTACTTACAAGGGTCACGCGGCAGACAAGAAAGCCAAGCGCTAAGAGGTAGAAACAATGCAAGAAGTAGCTGCTACTCATAACGGCGCTCGCATTTCTGCTCAGAAAGCGCGCCTGGTAATTGACCAAATCCGCGGCAAGGCAGTAGGCGAAGCGTTGAACATCCTGGCTTTCTCCAACAAGAAAGCTGCCGTTCTGGTTAAGAAGGTGCTGGAGTCTGCAATCGCAAACGCTGAGCACAACAACGGTATGGATGTTGATGAGCTGAAGGTGTCCACCGCTTTCGTTAACGAAGGCATGACCCTGAAGCGTATCAAGCCCCGTGCTAAGGGCCGCGCTGATCGTATTCTCAAGCGCAGCTGCCACATCACAGTCAAGGTTGCTGAGAAATAAGGGAGCGATCAGATGGGTCAGAAAGTACATCCTAACGGTATTCGACTGGGTATCGTTAAAGACCATACTTCCGTATGGTACGCAGAAGGCCGTGACTACGCTGCAAAGCTGAACAACGACCTGCAAGTACGTGAGTACATCCAGAAGAAGCTGGCTAAGGCTTCTGTTAGCCGCATCGACATCCAGCGTCCTGCGCAAAGCGCGCGCGTTACCATCCACACTGCTCGTCCGGGCATCGTGATCGGTAAGAAAGGTGAAGATGTAGAACGCCTGCGTGGCGAAGTGTCCCAGCTGATGGGCTGCCCGGTGCACATCAACATCGAAGAAATCCGCAAGCCGGAACTCGATGCCACCCTGGTAGCACAAAACATCGCTGGTCAGCTGGAGCGTCGTGTGATGTTCCGTCGCGCTATGAAGCGCTCGGTTCAGAACACCATGCGTCTGGGTGCCAAGGGCATCAAGATTCAGCTGAGCGGTCGTCTGGGCGGCGCCGAAATCGCACGTACCGAATGGTACCGTGAAGGTCGTGTACCGCTGCACACTCTGCGTGCAGACATCGACTACGCAAC
>CAYWUD010000580.1:0-1396 GCA_964461355.1 uncultured Pseudomonadales bacterium
CGGCGCTTGGCACGCAGGGCATTGACTTCCTGTTCCTCGGCATCCTGTCCGGCCGGCTCCGCTTCATCACCCGAAACCAGATTGATCGTGCTCTTGCAGCGCTCCTTGGGCGGCAGACTGTAGCCGGAACAGCCGAGGAATACCCCGGTGCTGGCCGTACGGATCTGCATGTTGCGCGCGCAGCTCGGGCAGCTGATGGTAGTCATGGTCGGCTCGTTCGGACGCATCCCCTCGGGACCGTCAGCTTCGGCGCGTGACAGCTGCGCCCTGAAGTCGGCGTAGAAACGGTCGAGCAGTTCTTTCCAACGCCCCTGACCGGATGCGACCTCATCGAGCCGCTCTTCCATCTTGGCGGTAAAGCTGTAATCAAGCAGTTCGGCAAAGCTTTCAACCAGGCGCTCGGTGACGATATCACCCATTTTTTCCGCATAGAAACGGCGGTTTTCAACCCTCACATACCCACGATCCTGAATCGTGGAGATGATCGAGGCATAGGTCGACGGACGTCCGATGCCACGCTTTTCCAGCTCACGCACCAGCGCTGCCTCGGAAAAACGTGCCGGCGGCTTGGTAAACAGCTGGCGCGGATCCAGGGCTTCGAGATCAAGCCCCTGGCCCTGACTCATCGCCGGCAGAATCAGGTCTTCGCCCTTGCGCGCCACCGGCGGCAACACGCGCGTGTAACCGGCAAAAAGCAGGGTGCGCCCGCGCGTCTTCAGTTCGTACTCACCACCTTCGACATGCACACTGGTGCTCATGTAGCGTGCCGGCGGCATCTGACAGGCAACAAACTGCTTCCAGATCAGCTCGTACAGCCGTTCGGCATCACGCTCCATACCGACCAGCGAACCGGGCTCGGCATTGACATCGGAGGGACGGATCGCCTCGTGCGCCTCCTGAGCCCCTTCCTTGCTGCTGTAGAGGTTGGGCTGCTCCGGCAGGTACTCGGGGCTGAAATGGCTGGAGATATACTCGCGGCAGGCACCCAGCGCTTCCTGGCTGAGGTTGGTCGAGTCGGTACGCATATAGGTGATATGCCCGGCCTCGTACAGACGCTGAGCCATCATCATGGTTTTCTTGACACTAAAGCCCAGCCGGGTACTGGCCGCCTGCTGCAGCGTCGAGGTAATAAACGGTGCTCCGGGCTTGGACTGGGTCGGCTTTTCATCGATCCGTGCAACTTTGAACCGGGCATTCTTGAGCACCGCCAGCGCCTGCTCGATTTCACCCCGGGTCTTGGGTTCGAACGCCTGGCCCTCGTGCTTACTGACCTCAAAGCGCACGGTCTGCTGATCGGAGGTCACAAGGTCAGCAAAGAGGTCCCAGTACTCTTCAGGCTCAAAGGCACGGATTTCTCGCTCACGCTCAACAATCAGACGCACCGCGACCGATTGTA
>CAYWUD010000581.1:0-863 GCA_964461355.1 uncultured Pseudomonadales bacterium
ACTATAAACGCCAATTTATCAGGATTTAGGAAAGGTAAAGCAAAAGATTTCTATGAGCAAAATTCATACAAGAGTATGGCGATTTGCATCAATATTGTAGATGATACTAGTAATCATATTACAATACATAAAGCAAAAGGTTCTGAGTATCAGAATGTTATAATTATTGGAACTAAGAATACTAAGGATATGTTGCTAAACCCTAAATTAGATGCGAACGAAGAACATCGAATAAACTATGTAGGTATGAGTAGAGCTGAAAAAAGATTGTTTATCCAGATTGATGATCTTACAGCTGATGAGGAAAAAGAACTACAAAAAAAATATGAAGGGATATTTGTAGAACGATTGTAGGTAATATGTGAGAATTATAGGTATTTAATCTAAACAATGGTTAACTAACTTATGTAAATAGTAATGGATGATTGTAAAAATATATGCATCCTATAGTTAAGGTGATATTATGAAAAAAACAGAATTGATGATGGCAATTAAAAAAATTTACGATGATAATACAAACTATAATATTCCAACACATGCAGCGAATCAAGCCGATTCAATAACTGCTTTATCGGTAGATCTTTATACAGATGCAAATAGATTTATATATGAACTTCTACAAAATGCTGATGACTCATCTTACAAAGTTGATGGGGTTAAAGTTTGGATAAAAGTATTTAATGATGAATTGGTGGTTGCACATTCAGGTAAAGTATTTGATGTGCAAGATATTCGAGGTATCTGTAATATTAACAACGGAACAAAAAAATCTGACTTACAAAAAACAGGATATAAGGGCATTGGTTTCAAATCAGTATTTGGGCAATCGAATAACGTTGTAATATACACGGATGGCGAATTTT
>CAYWUD010000581.1:873-1389 GCA_964461355.1 uncultured Pseudomonadales bacterium
GTTCTTATAATTTTGAATGGATTTGGGATGGATCACAAAAAGAATGGGAAAACGAAAATAATCGGGCATTTCAATATCCTTGGCAGATTATACCTATATACACAGAAAGCACACAAGTTGGAGAAGAAATTAGAAATTATATTTCTGAAATTGATGCGAGTGTTGCAACAATTCTTAAAATAAAGCATATTAAAGAAACAATAGATGCAATTCAAGACTTATCGCAAAACATTAATATGTTTTTATTTTTAAAGAATATAACGGAAATTAATTTTGAAGATAGAGTTATTACAATTGATAGGAGTAATACAAATAGAATAATACTAAATAAAGGAAGAATGTCTCAAAAAGAATGGTTAATAAAAAATGTTAATTTAAATGTTTCAGAAGAGCTAAGAAATACTCTTTTAGAAGAGCGTCATATCCCTCCAAAATTATTAGAGGCCAATAATATTGAGATGATTTTTGCTGCACAAATTGATAAAAATGGAATAGTTGTTTTAGATAAAAAGGATA
>CAYWUD010000582.1:0-1383 GCA_964461355.1 uncultured Pseudomonadales bacterium
ATTACCGGTTCCTTTGAACTCTTCAAAGATAACCTCATCCATCTTAGAACCCGTTTCAACAAGGGCGGTAGCTACAATAGTAAGACTCCCTCCCCCTTCAATATTTCTCGCAGCTCCAAAAAACCTTTTAGGCTTATGGAGTGCATTAGAGTCCACACCACCAGAAAGAATTTTTCCAGAGGTAGGAACAGTTTGGTTATATGCTCGTGCCAATCGGGTGATTGAGTCTAGCAGAATCACAACATCCTTTTTGCACTCTACCATTCTCTTAGCACGCTCAATAACCATCTCTGCCACTTGAACATGCTTAGACGCTTGCTCATCAAAGGTTGAAGCAACTACTTCACCCTTTACGTGTCGTTGCATATCGGTAACCTCTTCTGGTCGCTCATCAACAAGCAGAACCAAAAGTTCAACCTCTGGGTGGTTTGTGGTAATTGCATTGGCAATTTGCTGCATAAGAATAGTTTTACCTGTTCTTGGAGGTGATACAATAAGCCCTCTCTGTCCCTTTCCAATTGGACAAAAAAGGTTAATCATTCTTGTTGCTAGCAGCTCTTGCTGAAACTCCATATTGATACGCGACTCTGGATAGAGAGGTGTAAGATTCTCAAAAGCAACACGCATTTGTGCCACCGAAGGGTCTACCTGATTCACCTTATCTACGCGAGAGATAGCATAATACCGCTCTCCCTCCTTTGGAGTCCTCACTAAACCTGTTACCATATCTCCTGTTTTTAAGTTGAACAGCCGAATCTGAGCAGGAGACACATAAATATCACATGGCCCTGAAAGATAACTATTATAGTGAGACCTCAGAAAA
Source organism: uncultured Pseudomonadales bacterium (assembly GCA_964461355.1). GTDB lineage: Bacteria > Pseudomonadota > Gammaproteobacteria > Pseudomonadales > CAYWUD01 > CAYWUD01. The sequence continues at coordinate 824 of CAYWUD010000582.1, forward strand.
CCGTACCCATCGGGCAAAATCTCTAAAGCTCCTTCCGCAAGGAGTGTTCCCCCACCTAACACATGGGATTTTATAATCACAGAAACCAAATCTTGCCGTTTCATGACAATCACACCCTCTTCAGAGACCCCACGAGAGGTTGCCTCTTTACGAAGGTCTGGCATGTGCTGAATTGCTAACTCATTAATCCAAATTTCTTGCCCCACAAAAGCATCTGGAGCTGGAGGGGGAATTTGAAACTCACCCTCTCCAAAATTATCCCCTCCCTCAGGAGCGTTCCCTTTTTTTGTTTGTCGGCGCTTGGTTCCTCGAGGATTATTCATCTTAGGGTTTTTGGAGCGCCCCGCAGTTTTCGAAGTACTACTTTTACTCACTACTACAACTTTTTTATCTTGTGACTTTTGTTGATTACTCCCCTCTTCTGGTGCAGAAACAGCTGAAGAGTTCTTCCCTTTTCGAGAAGGGGTCACGCTTGACACCTCAGGGGCATCGGCTTCATCTTTTTTATTATTCATGTTTGATTATTTCCACCTTGCAATAGAGAAACACCGTAAAAGGTT
>CAYWUD010000583.1:0-1377 GCA_964461355.1 uncultured Pseudomonadales bacterium
AGCACACATACTGGGTTTTATTGGGGATTATTATTATGGCTAGTTTTATTGGGTGTAAGGAGGTCACTCCAACTACAGAAAGCACCCCTGAAACCAAGCAACAAGATTATCCTATTGTTCAAGATATATTGGATAATTCGATACAAGAGATGTTAGCAGTTTTAGATAATGCACCTATGACTCGTATGAGTTCTGATAACCGATGGTCCTTGTTAGAAAATTTTATTGTATCGGTGGGTTCTGTGAATACTCCAAATACAAGATCTTTCAACAATACGGATGTAGCAGAACTCTCAGAAGAAGATGAAATTCTCATTGATTCTCTCTTGGAGGAATACCCAGAAATAGCAAACCAACTTGATCAAATTCTAGATCACTTAGATTACCAGCTAGAGAACCTTCCCCCTATAGAAGTTGAAGTTTATGATTATGATGATGAAGGAAACATAGTAGGAGAACCTTATACAGTAGCTTCTGAAGATGGTATTCTTAATCTTGGTATAGATATTATTCCTGTAGCAGAATATGTGTTACAAGCTCAAACTGATGGGCAGGAGATGAGTAGAGGATTTGTGGGTCAACGAGGATATGGAACTTCTTATTGGAAAAATAAGAAGGTTTCATATTTTTTTAGCAAAGAGTTATCTTCTGATGATAAGACATGGTTCAATGAAGAGATAAAGAAAATCTCAAAAGGTACAAAAATAACATTTGAGGAGAATAAAAACACCTTTAAGCTCCGGTTTAAATATCTTTTTGGTGCAGATTATTTAAGAATTACAAAAAAGGATATAGGAACTATTCCCGCGCAAGTAAATGGGGTAGGGTTAAAGTGGAGATCTACCTTAACTATTAATAAAGACACTTTTAATGACAAAGGCAATTGGTATTCCATTGCAATTATCCATCATGAGATAGGCCATGTTTTAGGTCTTTTACATGAACACCAACGAGCGGATCGAGATCTATATGTGTATGTGAAAGCAAAACCAGGATCCTCAATCTCAGATAGAAAGAAGAATTATGATAAAATTCAATATACCCGAAGAAGTGCTTGGAGTCAGGTGTATCAAACAAATCCTGTTCCCGTAGCAACTACCTTTAATACTCCCTTTGATTATAATTCAGTTATGATATATGGACCCAGAGAGGGGTATGGGGTGTGGAGGAAAGATGGGAAATATCTTGATGAAGGTAAGTATAATAGGGAAGATTGGGGTGATGTGAATGGTGGCACCTTTTACACTCCCTGGGACCTCTACGTAATTAAGCGAATCTACGGAATTCCTGTGGATAGGCCCAACTATACGCCACAATAAGGAGAGATTATATGAAAAAGTTATTTATAGGTATGGTATTATTACTAATACTTTTCAT
>CAYWUD010000584.1:0-1377 GCA_964461355.1 uncultured Pseudomonadales bacterium
CCAGGCCAGCCCCTTGGCACCGTAGATACCGACGAACTTGGTGTAGTTGTCGATCTGCTTTCGGGTGATGGTGGCACCGCCGGTGACCTTCAGCGCAGCCACACGGCCTTTCTCATCGTGGGCCGGGCCATTGAACACCTTGAAATCCACCTGCTGCATCAGGTCGTCGACACTGATCAGCTCCAGCGGAATACGCAGGTCCGGTTTGTCGGAACCGTAACGCTCCATCGCCTCGCTGTAGGGCATCTCCGGGAATTCGCCCAGCTCGACATCCAGCACCTTGCTGAACAGGCCACGGATCATCTGCTCGGTCAGACCCTGGATCTGCTCTTCATCCATAAAGGAGGTTTCGATATCGATCTGGGTGAATTCCGGCTGACGGTCGGCACGCAGGTCTTCGTCACGGAAACACTTGGCGATCTGGTAGTAACGGTCGAAGCCGGACACCATCAGCAGCTGCTTGAACAGCTGCGGAGACTGCGGCAGCGCAAAGAACTTGCCGTTATGGGTACGGCTCGGCACCAGGTAGTCACGCGCACCTTCCGGAGTCGCACGGGTCAGAATCGGGGTTTCGATATCGAGGAAACCGTGCTCATCCAGGAAGCTGCGAATGGCACTGGTGATCTTGGAACGGAACACCAGTTTCTGCTGCATTTCCGGACGACGCAGGTCGACATAGCGGTACTTCAGGCGCACGTCTTCGCCCACTTCGCTGTACTCGTCCAGCTGGAACGGCGGCGTCTTGGCGCGGTTGAGAATCTCGATATCCTTGCCCAGAATCTCCACTGCACCGGTCGGCATATCCGGGTTTACGGTACCTTCCGGACGCGGGCGCACGATCCCCTTGATCGACAGCACGTATTCGCTGCGCACCTTGTCAGCCAGCGCGAAGGCTTCAACGGTATCCGGATCGAATACTACCTGGGCGATCCCTTCACGATCGCGCATATCCAGGAAGATGATACCGCCGTGGTCACGGCGACGGTGTACCCAACCACAGAGACTGATCTCCTGGCCGATATGTGAAGCATTCAATTCGCCGCAGTAATGGCTGCGCATAGATTCCACCTTAATTGGTCAATCAGATCGCCGAGAAACCCCGGCAAGGTTTAACTCTGCCCGAGACGATTCGGGCCCTGGCCCACCGACGGCAGACAAGGAAAATAAGGGTTCGAACACCGGTTCCGATTGGCGTTGGGACGTCCAAGCAGGAGGGCATGGCCGCGGCTGGGGGCACTCAAGGTGGGAAACCCCGCCGGAGCAGACCCTCGACACAGGAAGGTGCCGAGTCAAAGGCGCGCAATTATACCCCAAGCGCAGGAAAAAATGTCAGCCCAGACAGGAATCGACAGGCGGGTTGTTTTTTACCCCCTTCAC
>CAYWUD010000585.1:0-1371 GCA_964461355.1 uncultured Pseudomonadales bacterium
ATTCCACGCGAACTGGCCCGCCTGAGTTTTGTCAGCCTGCTCATGGCCCCCTTTCTGCTCCCGCCACGGGTTTTGCACATGCTCGGCATCAGCCTCGACCCCGACTTCCTGCAGCAGCTGGCCGCGCACAATATCAACCTCCTGTATCAGGGCATCCTGACCGCCGCGCTGCCTGCCACCACAGAGGATTCTGTATGAAACCGGCTGTACGCCCCCTGATCGGCCTGCTTTGCCTGCTACTCGGTGCCTGTAACTCCGCAGAGCAAAACGTTGCCCTCGGCACCCTGGAGCGCGAGCGCATCAGCCTATCGGCCACCGCCACCGAACTCGTCAGCGCGATACATGTTACTGAAGGCGCCCGCGTGCAACCGGGCGATCTGCTGGTCAGTCTCGATGACACCCGACAGCGGACACGCGTTGCCCAGGCCGAAGCCGAAGTCAGCCTGGCCCGCGCCGAGCTGCTGGAGCTTGAAAACGGCGCCCGTACCGAGGAGATCGAGAGTACCCGCGCCCGCCTGGCCGCCGCCAGAGCCAGGTTCAAGGACGCCCGGCTCGATGAAGAACGCGCCCGCGCGCTGTACGCCCGCAAGATGATCGGCCAGGCCGAGCACGACCAGGCCCGTGCGGATCTGGAAACGGCCGAGGCCAACGTCCGCGAGCAGAGCGAACAGCTTGACCTGCTGCTTAACGGTACCCGTCCGGAACACTTGCAGCAGGCCCGGGCGCGGGTCAACGCCGCCAAGCAAACGCTGGCCCTCGAACAGCAGGCGCTCGATGAACTGTCGATCCGCGCCACCCGCCACGCACGGGTCGACGATCTGCCCTGGCATGCCGGCGAGCGCATCGGTCAGGGGATGGCGGCCGCCGTGCTGCTGGCCGATCAGGCGCCCTACGTACAGGCCTATCTGCCCGAACCCTACCGTGCCCACACCCGGATCGGCGACACCCTGGAGGTCCGTGTCGAGGGAATCGCGCAGGTCTTTCACGGCACGGTGCGCCGCATCAGCCATGAGCCGGCCTTCACCCCCCACTATGCACTCAATCAGGAAGAGCGCGCACGGCTGGTGTATCTGTGCGAAGTCCAGCTCGGCGAAGATGCAGAAGATCTGGCTTCCGGCCTGCCCGCTCAGGTACTGCTGCCATGAGCACTCTGGCGATCGAAACCGAACAGCTGAGCCGCCGCTTCGGTGAGCTTGTCGCCGTCAATGCGCTGAACCTGAAGATCCCGAAGGGGCAGATCTACGGTTTTCTGGGCCCCAACGGCTGCGGCAAGTCGACCACCATTCGCATGCTGACCGGCCTGCTGCAACCGAGCAGCGGCAACGTCAGCGTACTCGGCTATCACCTGCCCGCCGAAGCCGAAGCGCTGCG
>CAYWUD010000586.1:0-1368 GCA_964461355.1 uncultured Pseudomonadales bacterium
AGCACATGGCCCATCAGCAGCTCTTCCACTGCATGCACCGGCAGCGGCGCCTCGGCCAGCGCGGCGGCAACGGCCCGGGCACCGAGCGCGGGTGCGCTCAGGCCACTCAGCGCCCCCAGAAAGCGCCCGATCGGTGTGCGTCTGGCACCCAGTACCCAGACTGCGTTCTCCCTGTCCATCGCGTCCTCCAAGACCTTCGCCGTTTGACGTATGCCCAAAGGCTATCACACTGACAGATAGGAGTTTCTTCAAGTACCGCTTCGGAGGTCTGCATGGATATTCGCGATCACACCTTTCTGATTACCGGCGCCGCCTCCGGCCTCGGCGCAGCCTGCGCGCGGCATCTGGCCGCCGCCGGCGCCCAACTGGTACTGGCCGATACCAACCGACACGCCTTCGAACTGGCCGCCGAGCTGGGCGATCATGTCTGCTTTATCCATACCGACGTCACCCAGGAGGCCGATGTCGAGCATGCGGTGCAGATGGCCTGCGAAACCTTCGGCCGCCTCGATGGCGTCGTCCACTGTGCCGGTGTCAGCCGCATCGGCAAGCTGCTCGACAACGACGGCAAACCCAATCCGCTCGAGCCGCTGCATCAGGTGCTGGAGGTCAACCTGACCGGCACCGTCAATGTGGCGCGCTACAGTGCGGCGGCCATGGCACGGCAGGAGGCGGCCAATGCCGATGGCGAGCGCGGCGTACTGATCAATATCGGCTCGATCGCCGCCAGTGAAGGTCAGGTCGGGCAAAGCGCCTACGCAGCCTCCAAGGCCGGGGTCGCCGGCCTCACCCTGCCGCTGGCACGCGAACTCGCCCGCTACGGCATTCGCGTTCTGACCCTGGCGCCCGGGGTGTTCGATACCCCGATCATGGACCCGGTCTCGCCCGAGGTGCTCGAAACTCTGCGCCAGCAGACCCCGTTCCCGAAACGGATGGGCCGTCCCGAGGAACTGGCCCGGCTGGTGGCCCACTGCATTGAAAACACCATGCTCAATGGCGCCACCCTGCGCATCGACGGCGCCCTGCGCATGCGCTAGCACTGAGCCCGCATGCGCTGCGGCACGACGGCCACCGGGGTGGCCGTTTTTTTTACAACCGGGTCAGATAGCGGCGCAGCAGCCGGTACTGGGCGCGTTCGCGCGGGCAGCCCGGATCAAAACTCATCCGGGTATACAGACGGGCAAAATCGCCGGCCTGTTCGGCCAGTATCGGATCGGCGGCGGCTATCCGCGCCACCAGCTGCAGCGCGGTTTCGCCCCCGGCACGCGCAAAGCCGCGCCGCTCGAGGCGGGCACAAAAGCGCAGGAACAGACGCTCGAGTTCGCTGCGCGGCACCCGGCCACGCCACAGCGACCACGCGCTGTAGAA
>CAYWUD010000587.1:0-1362 GCA_964461355.1 uncultured Pseudomonadales bacterium
GTGCCGGTTCGCCCATTTAATCAAATGGCCCCGCAGGGAAACCTGCGGGGCCATTTGTATACCTGCAGCAACCACGAAGTTCAGGAGCGAATCGCCTCCAGGGCAGCCTGTCGGGCACGCTTTTGCTCCGCCTTGTGCGCATACATGCGCTGATCGGCCTGATCAACCAGATCGACCGGGCCGAGATAATGGCGCGGACCACTCTGCACAATGCCGACACTGATACTGATCGGCTCGCCGGCGCGCGCCAGCTCGTTCACCAGCCGATCGACATAGTAGGTGCGGGCCTGTGCTTCGCTGCAGTTGGGCAGCAGGATACAGAACTCGTCGCCGCCGTAGCGAAAGGCGCTGTCTTCCTGACGGGACACGTTCACAATCGCCCGTCCCAGACGCCGCAACAGCTCGTCGCCCACCTGATGTCCACGGCTGTCGTTGACCTCCTTGAAGTCGTCGACATCCAGATAGATCAGCGTCAACGGCTCCTGCCGCCGCTCGGCCGCACGCAGATGGGCCAGCAGAACATCATTGAAACTGCGCACATTCAGAAGACCGGTGAGGGCATCGGTGCGGGACAGGTTCTCGAGCTGCTGGGTACGTTCACACACCTTTTCTTCCAGCGAGCGGGCATACTGGTCGCTCTTCTCCTTGGACAGTTCGATCTCGCTGAGCAGGCTGCGAATATAGGTATCAAAGACCAGCGTGATATCGAACAGCAGCAGTTTCTCCAGCGCCTCGAGCACCCGGGCTTGCTGGCGCGCGTCCTCGATCTCACGCACCAGCACCTCGATCAGCAGACTTTTCAGGGTATAGATCGCGGAAAGATACAGGGTCGGTTCAACTCCGATACGCTTGTGTACCAGGCCGATACGCAGACGATTGTTGACGTATTCAAGGTCGTACAGGCCACTGAACAGATCACCGATGTACTTGCGCTGCGCCTGCCCCAGCCGCTTGAGGGTATCGGAGTCACCGATCAGCAGGGCGATTTCGGGAATGCTGGTCTGTATCCTGTAAAAGCGGGCCACCAGCTGTTCGAGATTGCGCTCGATCAGTGGCTGCACCGCTTTGAGCTGCTCGGCATCCGCCTCCTCGAACAGAAACAGGCGTTTGCGCTGTTCGATATCGAAGGCGGTGATCCGCATCTGCTCCAGCAAGGTCTGATCCGTTTGCTTCATGCCCGATCCTCGTACCCGACCGACCATCCATGGCCGCTGCCCTTCACTCTAGCCCATGCACCGGAACACCGCGTCGCAGAGGGGCTGGCGCACCGTGCCGGGCCGAGCACAGGGCTACTGCGGCCCGGCTGTAGGGCTGCAGGGCTGCAGGGCTGCAGGGCTGCAGGGCTGCAGGGCTGCAGGGCTG
>CAYWUD010000588.1:0-1362 GCA_964461355.1 uncultured Pseudomonadales bacterium
CTAATTCCGGACAGTAAATTAGGGTGTTCCTCCGCGAGTGCGGGGGGAACACCTTCATTGTGCTGATGCGGTCGCTGCTAGTTGTGACCTTTCCCCAGCTTTAGAACCACTGTCTTGATGAGATCTCTGCAAGGCTAAGCCGCCTGTTTCGCAAAATCCACTGGCGATTGGTACCCCAGTGAACTGTGAGGACGGACATGGTTGTAGTGGTCGCGCCACTGATTAATTTCATAGCGAGCTTCCGCCAAGGTTCTGAACCAATGTTGATTCAGGCACTCGTTGCGGAACTTGCCGTTTAAACTTTCGCAGAAGGCATTTTGAGTAGGTTTTCCCGGCTGGATAAAGGCCAGTCTGACTTGCTGCTCCTTGCTCCAGAAGAACATCGCTTTGCTCGTAAATTCAGTGCCGTTATCGCAGACAATGCTCAGCGGTAGTCCACGCGTTTCAGCGAGCATGTCTAAGTAACGAGCAACTTGTTGTCCAGAAATGGATGTCGAGATTAACTGGCCAACCAGTTCCCGTGTGTAATCATCTACAACATTGAGCACTCTGAAACGACGGCCATTGGCGAGCTGATCTGCAACAAAATCCATCGACCAGCGCTGATTCATAGCCAGAGGCACCTCCATGGGTATGCGCGGCCGTTGAAGCTTTTTACGCTTTTTGGTGCGCACCTGAAACCCTGCCTCTGTATACAAGCGATAGGTTTTCTTCTTGTTGAGAACCAAGCCTTCGGCTTTAAGCAGGTTATGGAGTATCAAGTAGCCGTAGCGCGGAAACTGGGTTGCCAACGAGTTCAAACGAGTTTTTACACTGTCATCGCCGTTAAGTTTCGGCTGGTAGCGCAATCCCGTTCGACTGATGCCGGTCAAGCGACACGCAGCACGCTCACTGACTTGGTAAACGGCGATCAGTTCTGCCGCGATTTGCTTGCGAGCAGAAGGCCTCACCACTTTTTTGAGAGCACATCCTTCATCGCTTCGATCTCGAGCAGCTTATCTGCCAGCAGGCGCTTCAGCTTGTTGTTTTCACTTTCGAGTTCTTTAAGACGCTTAGCTTCGTTGACTTCCAAGCCAGCATATTTACTGCGCCAGTTGTAGAAGGTGCCTGAGGATATGCCCAGGTTACGACAGATATCATCGACCTTGGCGCCAGCCCCATGTTCTTTGATGGCCTTGATGATTTGTTCTTCGGTGTAGCGTTTTTTCATGGTGAGATCTCCGTGTCGGTAGATTAGCGAGAAATCTCATCGTGGTCATGGCACTAAAAGTGGGGTAAAGGTCAATTCCTGTATCTCCCTACGGATCAACGGTATCGTTCGCGCTTGGCTATGGATTTTGTGGCTCATGCTTCGGCTCTCGC
>CAYWUD010000589.1:0-1354 GCA_964461355.1 uncultured Pseudomonadales bacterium
ATAACATACTATAGAATTTTACGACCACGCAGAACTTTTTCCTTTAAAAACAACGGCCTAGCTTCCATACCAACGTCGCCCCATTATAACAACCCGTTCGCTTTTGCCGATTCTGTTAACAAATCCGGCGAGTCCTGTTAACCAACGCCTTCGCCAAAACCCTGTTTTTATCTTTTATTTTCAACACGTTACAGATGCCGCAAAATCTGGTTATACGAACGGCTGTTTGTAGCCACTACAACGTCAAGCCTGCGGCTCAGCAATTTCTTATCATACAGATGCTGTTATTACATAAAACAGATGCTGCGCATACTTTTAATAAAGCGCCCTTGATCCTAATTGTTAGTCATCTTTCTTTTTGCATTCAACTTATATAGCCAATCAATAGGGGGCTGGGATCAGAGGAACATTTAAGCGCCCGCATTACTCGAAACCGAACCACCCCGTTCGCAGTGACCGAAGGCTGATCGCGAGGCGGCGTAGAACTGCGAAGACCGCAGGCCCGCGTTGGGCGCAGGGATGCGCCATCAAGCACGTTAGCCGATCGGATCAATCAGCCTGAAGGGCTTTCCACGGCGCCGAGCCGAGAGCAGAGTGCGCCGAAGCAGGCTACCGGTTCCGCCCCCTTGTAACGGACAACGGAAGCGCCCTCCAAGCTCACCCCCACACAACGCACTGCCCGCACGAGCAAAGCGCTCCCCGCCCACACCGGCGATAAAAAACAGAACTCGCCTGCATGCCAACCCACGCACGCCTCCGGCACGCCCAATTGTCTCGCTGGAACACAGTTGCTATGGTTGCCCCGCCTTGCCGGACTGACAAAACCCATACAATCTCCTGCGCACCGGCCAAGTGCCGGCCGCGGCATACTCCGGCCACCCAACCACACCAGAGGGAACCCCGCGTCATGGATCAGAATCTCGTTGCCAGAATCAAATCGCCCAATATCATCAAGTCGCTGCTCGGCGGGCTGGTCGTACTTGTAGTGGCCTATGTGCTGTCGCAGTCCTTTTTCTATGCCGAGCCCGGCTACATCTACCATGTGCGCACCCTGACCGGGACTGAGGCGGTCGTGACCGAAGTCGGCTACAAGTTCTACCCGTTCGGCCGCTATAACGCCTGGAAACGCGCCATGACCGTCCAGGCCATCTCCGGCTCGAGCAAGGATGCCATTACCGCCGAACGCGATCGCGACAACGCCTCGGCCTCCCTGCCGCCGATGAGCATCATGTTCCTCGATCAGGTCGACGCCCATGCCGAAGCCACCGTGCGCTTTTCCATTCCCTCCGACGAGGAGGGCTTTCTGAAACTGGCACGTGAATACCGTTCGCCGGAAAACCTGCTGCGTACCGCC
>CAYWUD010000590.1:0-600 GCA_964461355.1 uncultured Pseudomonadales bacterium
GATCCCCACCCCATAATCACCGGTTCCCCGCAGCGCACCCTAGGTTCCCGAGCTGCGGGGCTTTTTTTCTCTGGAGGCCCCTATGAATGCCGTATTACTGGGCAGCAGCAAGAACTTTGGCGGTTGGAACAAGCGCTACCGCCACGACTCCGCCACCCTCGGCTGCGCCATGAATTTCTCCATCTACCTGCCGCCCGAAGCTTCGGACCAAACACCCGTTCCTGTGCTCTACTGGCTCTCGGGGCTGACCTGCAGCGATGAGAATTTTGTCCACAAAGCCGGCGCCCAGCGCATCGCTGCCGAGCTTGGCATCGCCCTGGTGGCGCCGGATACCAGCCCGCGCGGCGACAACGTTGCCGACGATGACGGCTATGACCTTGGCCAGGGCGCGAGCTTTTACGTCAACGCCACCGAAGTGCCCTGGTGCGATCACTACCGCATGTACGACTATGTGCTCGAAGAGCTGCCGGCACTGGTTGAAGCGCTGTTTCCGGTCAGCCAGCAGCGCTCGCTCGCCGGCCATTCGATGGGCGGGCATGGCGCTCTGGTGATCGGTCTGCGCAACCCCGAGCGTTTCCGCTCGCTCTCCGCCTTCAGCCC
>CAYWUD010000590.1:610-1354 GCA_964461355.1 uncultured Pseudomonadales bacterium
CAGCAACCCGATCAACTGCCCCTGGGGCAAAAAAGCCTTCACTGCCTACCTAGGTCCGGAAATAAGCGCTTGGCAGTCCTATGATGCAAGCTGGCTGCTCGCCCACAGCGAGGGCGCAAAACAGCTGCCGATTCGAGTGGATCAGGGGGAGGAGGACGAGTTTCTGCGCACCCAGCTGCACCCGGAACAACTAGCAGCGGTGGCCGCAGAAGCGAACTACCCGCTGGAGCTCAACCGTCATCCGGGCTATGACCACAGCTACTACTTTATCGCCAGCCTGATCGAGCAGCACTTACGCTTTCACGCCCGCTTTTTATGCGAGCGTTAAGGAGAAAATACCAATGAACATGCACTCTAGATGCTTTGTCGCTACGGCACTGGCCGTCACCCTCGCCAGCTCCTTGGCCAGTACGGCCCAGGCCGACACCCTGCGCTGCGGTAAAAAACTGGTCAGCGATGGCGACAGCACAGTGAAGGTGTTCGACACCTGCGGCGCGCCGATGATGAAGGAACAGATCAGCTACCAGGCACCGAAAACCGAGCGCTACCGCAACGAAGAGGGCGAATGGCTGACCAAGGAGACCACCGAAACCCGCAGCGCCGAGATCTGGTACTACAAACCAAACCGTCTTCGCTACAGCCTGCGCTTTGAGGAGGGCAAGCTGGTTTCGGTGAGCAGCGAGTAGGCCTTAGTTCAGGCGAAAATCCTTAACGCCGAAGGGCTCATCCTCCAGCAGGCAGCTG
>CAYWUD010000591.1:0-1354 GCA_964461355.1 uncultured Pseudomonadales bacterium
TACGGCGCCTTTATCGTCACTATTGCCATCCTGCATATCGTCAACAACCTCGAAATCCCGGTCAGCTTCTGGAAGTCCTACTCCCTGTACTCCGGCGCCCAGGATGCGATGATCCAGTGGTGGTACGGCCATAATGCCGTCGGCTTCTTCCTGACCGCCGGCTTCCTCGGCATGATGTACTACTTCGTGCCCAAGCAGGCCGAACGCCCGGTGTACTCCTACCGTCTGTCCATCGTGCACTTCTGGGCACTGATCGCCATCTACATCTGGGCCGGTCCGCACCACCTGCATTACACCGCACTGCCCGACTGGGCGCAGAGCCTCGGCATGGTGATGTCCCTGATTCTGCTGGCACCGTCCTGGGGCGGCATGATCAACGGCATGATGACCCTGTCCGGCGCCTGGCATAAGCTGCGCACCGATCCGGTCCTGCGCTTTCTGATCGTTTCCCTGTCCTTCTACGGCATGTCGACCTTCGAAGGCCCGATGATGTCGATCAAGACCGTTAACGCCCTCTCCCACTACACCGACTGGACCATCGGCCACGTGCACGCCGGCGCACTTGGCTGGGTGGCGATGATCTCCATCGGTGCACTGTATCATCTGCTGCCGCGCCTCTTCGGCCGCACCGAAATGGCCTCCATGCCGCTGGTCAACGCCCACTTCTGGCTCGCAACACTCGGCACCGTACTCTACATCGTCTCCATGTGGGTCAACGGCATTACCCAGGGCCTGATGTGGCGCGCCGTCAACGAGGACGGCACCCTGATGTACAGCTTTGTCGAGAGCGTGGTCGCCAGCCATGACGGCTATCTGGTGCGCGCAATCGGCGGCGGGATCTTCCTGCTCGGCATGCTGCTGATGGCATACAACACCTGGATGACCATCCGTAAACAGGATGCCGTCGAAGCCAAGGCCGCGGCGCAGATCGCCTGATAGGGGGAGAAAGATTCCGATGCAAAAACACGATCTTGTAGAAAAAAATCTGGGCCTGATGGTTGTCCTGATCGTGATCGCGATCAGCTTTGGCGGTCTGGTTGAAATCGTTCCGCTGTTCTACCAGAAGCAGACCACCGAACCGGTCGCCGGTCTCAAGCCCTACAACGCCCTGCAGCTGGAAGGGCGTGACATCTATATCCGCGAAGGCTGCGTTGGCTGCCACTCGCAGATGATCCGCCCGCTGCGGGCCGAAGTAGAGCGCTACGGCCACTACTCGGTCGCGGGTGAAAGCGTGTACGACCATCCGTTCCTGTGGGGCTCCAAGCGCACCGGTCCGGATCTGGCGCGTGTCGGCGCCCGCTACTCCGACGATTGGCACCGCGCCCACCTGTTCAACCCCCGTGATGTCGTGCCC
>CAYWUD010000592.1:0-1352 GCA_964461355.1 uncultured Pseudomonadales bacterium
TGCTTCTTACCAGTAATCGTGGTCATGATCAGTTTCCTCCAGGCACAGGAATACCTCGGCAATACCGATGAAGCCAGCAGGTCTGGTTAGTTGGTGATCAGGTGATTAATACGGAATATTTGCCCCGTCGAGAGTTATCAATTCAACAGATCGGTGTGTCTCCGTCGGGAAGTAGTCCTCACCATTGACGCGTAGTTTGTGCAGTCCTTTGGTGTGCTTCGCAGCGACTCGGTGGCACTGCTCAATAGCGATGCTTGGTAAGGCGATCAGTATGCCTAAAGTTTCTTTTCCGATGACTTCATATCGCTTGAAAGGGGATCGGGCATCACTGAGTGCCTTGCGTACAGAAGAAGGGCTCACACCAGTGATAGCTGCGACGTGCTGATAAGTGGTGAAGTAAGCAGTACCAATGTTCTCTAGCCATACGTACAAAGTGTCGATTACATCTGCCTGTTGGCCTCTACGGTAGCCAAGACTTTTAGCTAGGCCAGTCTACTGCCGTGCTATTACGTTCATGGCTGATCCTTGTGGTGAAATTCATATGAGGTTCAATGTCGGTCTCGGTAGCTGATCTCATAACTGGGCACCCATATAGGGAACGCTGGCTACCTATGAGAGACCTGTGCAGTTACCTACGAACTACTTGGAGCTAATCCATGAGGAATGACTTGGAGGGGGACTTGGGTTGGTATGACTTATGAGCGGAGTGAACTACCTAGGACGGTGATCACTGACCAAGGGACAGGGAAACGAGAGGATGGTAGTCAGAGGATGAAGGTCTGAGGATGTCGGGAGATCCCCTGTGGGGACTACTAAAGACGGACTAGAAGACAGGCATCGAGACAGGAGACCCGGAGCTTCTGACACGGTTGTTCCTGACAGTGATTGAGCTGGTGCCTTGAGGTGACTACCACCATCACTGATCAATCCAATAGAGGTATGTCTCTAAGACCAGCTCGAGGTAGCTGTCATCACCACAGTTGCATTCATCCAACCTGGTCAGAACAACTGAGTCAGTCTCTTTGAGTCGGTCTTAAAGAGGTCTCTGAGTTGGTCTTAAAGAGAGGATATTCTAAGAAGTAATATGAAGTAGAGAACACTAGGAGAACACCTAGAGAAATCTTAAAGACTATCTTTAAGTTTTTCTGCCACGTAGATTCCACCATCACCTGTCCGGTAATGTAGCCAGCTTCAGATGGGGGCCACGACCTCCCCACCCAGCTTCGTCAGGTTCTATTCCAATTCCACTGCGATCTCACAAGGAGACCCGCGCATGAGGCTCAAGCCTGAAGCTCAAAGGAACCCAGCCCGCCGAAGCAGGTCTTGGATACCGAATTACAAAGTTGAAGATG
>CAYWUD010000593.1:0-1343 GCA_964461355.1 uncultured Pseudomonadales bacterium
CCAAGACTAGCGCCGGCTGACACGAGGCGTATAATCGCCAGAATTTTGCCCGCATCCCCCCCTGTGAGGTCCCCGATGTACAGTCTTGCCCGCAACCTGCTGTTTCGTCTGAATCCGGAAACCGCCCATGACCTGTCCATGAGCTCGATGCGCGTAGGCCACAAGCTTGGCATGATGGGGCTGTTTGGCGTGCAGGTACCGAGCCGCCCGGTCGAGGTGATGGGACTGTCTTTTCCCCATCCGGTAGGTCTGGCCGCAGGGCTGGACAAGAATGCCGAATGTGTCGATGCCCTGGGGGCGCTCGGTTTTGGCTTTATCGAGGTGGGTACCGTGACCCCGCGCGCTCAGCCCGGCAATCCCAAGCCGCGCCTGTTCCGCCTGGTCGAACAGCAGGCCATCATCAATCGTATGGGCTTTAACAACCTGGGTGTTGATCATCTGGTCGAAGCGATTCAGAAGGTGGCGTTCAAGAGGGTGATCGGTATCAATATCGGCAAGAACCGCGATACGCCGATGGAGGAGTCCGAAAACGATTATCTGACCTGTCTGCGCAAGGTCTACCCGCATGCCGGTTATGTGGCGGTCAATCTGTCCTGCCCGAATATTCCCGGGCTGTCCAAGCTGCAGTTCGGTGACACCCTGGATACGCTTCTGGCTGCGCTCAAGGCCGAGCAGGCAAAGCTGGCCGAAGAGCACGGGCGCTATGTACCGCTCGCGATCAAGATCAGTCCGGATATGGATGAGGCGGATATTCGCCAGATTGCACGCACCTTCATGCGTTTTGAGATTGACGGTGTGATTGCCACCAACACCACCACAACCCGCGACGGGGTTGAAGACTCCGAGCATGCCCAGGAGCAGGGGGGGCTGAGCGGTCGTCCGCTGAACCAGCGTTCTACTGAAACCATCCGCATTCTGGCTGATGAGCTTAAAGGTGCGTTGCCGATCATCGCTGTCGGCGGGATCTTCACCGGTGCCGATGCGGCTGAAAAGATCAAGGCCGGTGCCAGTCTGGTTCAGCTGTACAGCGGTTTCATTTACCGCGGTCCTGAGCTGATTCTCGAAGCGGCCGATGCCATTGCCTCGGTTACGGCAAACCAGACGGCGTAATCTGCACGCATAAAAAAAGCGGCGCTTGGCGCCGCTTTTTTTATGCTCGGGCCGTTAGGCCCGTGAATGGGAATACTTGGCTTGTTTTCGGTCGATCTCCTGAATCGAGTGGAACAAGAGAAATAAAAACCAGCACCCTGTGGTGCCGCGGCTGCTACTGGGCGGCCATCTGTTCAACAGTACCGAGCTTGTGGACGCCGGATACCCCGATCATGCCGTCCCAGTTATCAACC
>CAYWUD010000594.1:0-1340 GCA_964461355.1 uncultured Pseudomonadales bacterium
ACCTCGCAACCCGTGCGCTGAAGTCGCCGCTGATCAGTCGCCGGGTACTGCGGCTGAGTTCGCGCAGCGGGCGGGCAAACTGGCGTGCCAGCAGGCCCGACGCCAGCACCGCCAGCACGAGCGCCAGCAGGGCAATGAGATACAGCGCCTCGCGCTGCTGGCGCGCAAACTGCTGATCGAGGACGTGATGCAGCGCGGTATGACGCTCCACCATCAGATAACCGAGCGCCGGCTCGTCTGCCGCCAGCGGATAACGGACCGCGCTGCTGGCCACCTGCCGGGGGCCGACCAGAGGACGCCCATCCGGGGCAAACAGCGTGACCCGCCCCGGCGGCAGGGGCGAGAGGGCCACCTCATCCGCTGCAGGGACAGGCGGGCGTGCATCCGTACGGCGCGGATGGCGGCCACCGGCACCGTTGCCACCGCGCAGCGGCGGTGCCAGATCGGCCTGCACCAGCAGCCGGTACCAGCGCCGCGGGTTGTTCACCAGCCCCTGCCAGCTGCCCTCTTCGCGATACAGCTCGATCAGCGCCGTCTGCAAACGGCCGATCCGCCGCTGCTCGACCGCTTCAAGATAGTCATCAAAACCGCGGGTAAAGCTCTGCTGCGACAGCACTGCGGTCAGCAGCAGGATCAGCGCAATCACCAGCAGCAGAGTGATAAACAGCTTGTGCCAGATTTTTAGCCGCAGCGCGCTGTGCATGGAATCCATCGCCTCGGTTACCGGTTCCTGAGTCTAGTGTGGCCAGAGCGTACCACTGGTGCACACAGTCTCTCGAATCACGCCGCAATCTCCACCCTTTCTCCACATTTTCTCCACGGCGACTGCACCCTCGGCGGCGATGCTTGGGATGAACCCAAACGGAGCCTGGCTCCCCCATCGAGGATCGAACCATGAACAAGCTGATGATGATTGCCGCCAGTACCCTGCTGGTAGCCGGAATGACCCAGGCCATGCCGGCCGACCGAGGCCCCTGCAGCGAGCGCGGTCCGCGCAACGGTCAGGGCCCGAATTTCGAACAGATGCAGCAGCGCCTTGGCCTCACCGACGCCCAGGCGGCCGAGGTGAAGAACATCATGCAGGAACAGCGTGCCGAAGGAGACGCCCTGCGTCAGGAACACTGCAAGGCGATCACCGAACACCGGGACAAGACCCGCAGTCGTCTGAGCACCGTACTCACTGCCGAGCAGCTGCAGCAGTTTGACGAACAGCGCCAGAATCGCATGCACCGCGGCAAACAGCGCCAGAATCAGGCCCCGGCCGAGTAAACGGCCCCCTAAGACGCACCCGGCGCGCGCGCGCCGGGCCGGCGGTATTCCGTGATCGGGCCAGAGCAGCA
>CAYWUD010000595.1:0-1338 GCA_964461355.1 uncultured Pseudomonadales bacterium
ACATGCTGGTGAAGCCGGACAACCGTCCGGAAGTGCTGAGCGAATTTGCCGCCGATATCGTCTGGATGACCGAAGATGCCCTGCAGCCGGGCAAGCTGTACGACTTCAAGCTGGCCAGCAACCAGTCTTCCGGTTCCGTGTCCCGTATCGACTTTCAGTGGGATATCAACAGCCTCGATCAGCACAGCGCCAGCGAGCTGGAGCTGAACGCGATTGCCCGCTGTGAAGTGGCACTGAACAAGTCGGTGGCGATCGATCCCTATGCCAACAACCGTGATACCGGTGCCTTTATCATCATCGATCGCCTCAGCAACGTGACGGTCGGTGCCGGCATGATCACCGGTGCGGTGACCGAGCAGGACGGCGTCGAGCCGGTAACGGCGGCCGAGCGTCGTGCGCGTCTGGGTCAGCGTCCGCAGCTGCTGCTGGTGCAGGGCGCGGCAGCGGGCGAGCAGGCACAGAAGCTCGAGCGGGCCCTGTTCAACCGCGGCTATCTGTCGGCTACGCTGACCGAGGGCCAGGTGGCCGGTGCCAGTGCGCTGGCGGTAGCCGAGCCGCTGCTCGCGGCAGGCCTGCTGGTACTGGTCCTTGACCCGGCGGCAGCGCTGGCGGCCCCCGAGGGTGGCCTGCTGCTCGACAGTGCCGAGCCGAGTGCCGAACTCCTTGAGCGGGTTCTGGCCGGACAGCGCTAAGCGCGCTCTTCGAACCTTCGGGCTTGGCCAATAAAAAAGGGAGATCTTCGGATCTCCCTTTTTTATTGGCCGCCTGCATCCGGTGCGGACCACCGGGTGTGGCTGTGCGGTCGGCTAGCGAATCAGCTGCAGAAACTCCTGCCGGGTGGCGGGGTTCTTGCGGAACGAACCGAGCATCATCGAGCTTTTCATCACCGAGTTCTGTTTTTCGACACCGCGCATCATCATGCACAGGTGCTTGGCTTCGATCACCACGCCGACGCCGCGGGCATCGGTGACATCCATCACCGCCTGGGCGATCTGCTGGCCGAGGTTTTCCTGAATCTGCAGGCGCCGGGCAAACATGTCCACGATGCGGGCAAACTTGGACAGCCCCAGTACCTTGCCATTGGGGATATAGCCGATATGGCAGCGGCCGATAAAGGGCAGCAGGTGATGCTCGCACAGGGAGTAGAGCTCGATATCCTTGACGATCACCATCTCGTCGCTTTCGGAACCAAAGACGGCGCCGTTGACGATTTCGTCGAGATTTTCCCGATAGCCCTTTGTCAGAAAGGCCATCGCCTTGGCGGCGCGCATCGGGGTATCGCGCAGACCTTCGCGTTCGACATCTTCACCGATGGCGCTGATGATGTCGTGGTAGTGC
>CAYWUD010000596.1:0-1336 GCA_964461355.1 uncultured Pseudomonadales bacterium
AAAAACAAAGATTTCCGACTGCATTTTGCTTTGTGCCAGGTGCCACCGAGATGTACATTCTGCGATTGCGATCAAAGGACAATGGATGGACATCCACAAAATCAAAGACTGGCTTGGTTATAAAAACTAAACCAATAAGTCAAAACAATTGGGATCGAAATAATTGGAATCAGAGCAACATTTCTTTCGTTGATCAGCGCCAGCCCTTCTCGGTAGCCGAAAAGCACCGGTAATCCAATTAACCCGTTCGCAGTGGCCGCTGGGCTGGTTGCGAAGCGGCGTGGGCCTGCAAGGATTGCAGGCGAGCGTTTCGGTGCAGGGATGCACCATGAAACGCGCTCGCCGACCTGAGCCAATCAGCCCGAGGGGGAGTATATGGGACGTCAGAAAAAGTACTGCACCGGGCGGCGAGGGGATTGCAAAAAAATAAGGGAGTGGGCGTGGCGATCTCTTGTTTTTTCCCCTTGCCGGGGTGTAGGGGCGGAGCCCCGCAAGCACAACACCTGAGAATAAATTCGATGCCTGTTCTAGCTCAAAACGACAGCAAGTCAGGAAAAGCCCCTGTTTCACTGTGGTTCATGAACATCGCCCCAACTTATAATCAGCCCTCAATATCGACCCGATAGCTGAAGCCTTCTCGATTGGACAAGAAAGACCTGTTACACCAGCTGCTGCTGCATCTTCAGCAGGATATCGACGCAACCCTGGCGGCGGTGGATGAAGCCCATGCGCTGGCATCGCACGAAGAGAGCAAGCCCGAAAACCAGTACGATACCCTGGCACTGGAAGCGGCTTATCTGGCCCATGGGCAGTCTGAGCGTGTGGCTGAGCTGCAACGCCAGATGATGTTATTGAACCACTTTGAACTCGCAGCCTTTGAGGATGACAGCCGTATCGCTGTTGGTGCCTTGGTCTGTATCGAAGAGCTATCGCTTGAAGACAATGACAACAGTCAAGAGAGTCACAATCAGTGGCTGTGGTTACTGCCCGTTGCCGGCGGCGTACTGCTGACGGCCAATACCGAAAATGCCCCGGAGAGCGCCGATAAAATCGAGGTACGCACCATCACCGCTGAAGCCCCCTTGGCTAAGAATCTGCTGGGCAATTATGTGGGCGATGAAATTGAACTAAACCTTGGGCATAACAAAAAGCAGTTCGAGATTATCGAACTGCTTTAATGGTTATCCGCATGATTATCTAAAAAAGCGCTCTATTTAAACGCGCACTCAGAGCCATAACCCTCGTTTGTCGTGGCCGCAGAACTTTTTTACCGCTGGCGTGGGCCTGCAAGGATTGCAGGTTAGCGTTTCAGTGCAGGGATGCACCATAAAACGCG
>CAYWUD010000597.1:0-889 GCA_964461355.1 uncultured Pseudomonadales bacterium
GGTTAAATATCATATCTAACAAATCTATTGTAAATTCACTATACTAATTATTGAATGAATCATCTTTTACTAATTCTAACTTATCTAAAATTTCTTCATGTAAAATAACAAAGTTTCAAACCATTTATTCCACCACTTAAAACTTTACTATTTAAATTTTTAATATAAATGAAAATCATTATCGTTTGTTACTTCTTATATAATCTTGTGAACTATTACATTTTCTTATTACACTATCAAGCTTATCTTCTATTTTTTCATCTTGCTTTGTATTTTTAGCATAGTTATTTAATATATTCTTTATTTTTCTTACATCTGATTCTGTAGATTCAAATTTTGATATTAATCTATTTAATTCCGAATTTATATGTTCATCTACATCCGCTCTTGTTCTATACATACATCCTCCTTCTTTTATGATTTGCTTATCATATTTTTAATGTCTATATCCATTTCTTCTGCTGTTTGCATTACAGCTACTAACTTTATTATATTCTCAATTTTTTCAAACAATTCTTCCTTATCATCTATCATATCAAATAAATCATCATTTAATTTATCTAAATAATGTGTCTTTTGATTAATTAAATCTTCTATATCCTTTAAATCTTCCATTAATTCTTTTAAATCTTCTAGGTGATCTTTTGCTTCTTCTATTTTATTTATATCATACTTTATATTATTTGTTGCCATTGTCTTTTACCACCCTATTATATTCTTCTACTAGTGTTTTTGATAACTCTTTCTCTTCTTCTGTTACTAACCCTTCATATATTACTTCTTCTATTTGCTCCTCATTAAAAAATACTCCCGTATCTTCTCCTACAAAACCATATGGATATACTACTCCTGAATATTGAAAGTCTCCCTTATCAGGTACTCTCATTGT
>CAYWUD010000597.1:899-1335 GCA_964461355.1 uncultured Pseudomonadales bacterium
TATTACCATTATATTTAATACCGTATCATTTGTGGTTTTTAATTTTACGACTGTTCCTATTGGTAAAAAGTGTTTCATCTTTCCTCCTTTATATGTTCATTTATTTTTTTGACTATTTTTTTACACTTACTTCTTAATCCTATATTTAGGGCAATACTTTGATTGTTTTTAATGTCTACTTTTGCTACAAAAGTAGTTAAATAATTTTTTATTGTTGTTCCATCAATTGCCCTTTTATCTATATTATTTTTATATTTATTATACGTTACTACACCTATATTACTTATGTCATCATATGAATATATAACATCATCATCTATTATTTGTCTATTTTTATTATCAAAAATAATCTTTCTATCTTTAGTGCTGATATGCTGGTTAATATAATATAAAATAATTAACCCTATTAATAACCAAAAGGATCCTTCTAGTACTC
>CAYWUD010000598.1:0-1329 GCA_964461355.1 uncultured Pseudomonadales bacterium
ACTACTCTTTTTATCACTTTTTTTCAACAGCTACTATTGATAGAATCAGACCAATCTTTTAAAATTCCACATATGGATACTATAAAGAAGAGAGATTTTCAGAAGCGATATCAGAGTGCACTAGAGGAAAAAAATACAGAAGAAGCATCTATTGTACTTGTTGAATATATTCTGGAAGATAAGAAAAGTCTTAATCCTCAATTGGGGTGGGAGGGGTTATTTTGGTACTATCAATATTATCCCATTATGGCTCTGTACCGAAAGATGATTACCTGCCTCAACGGTTTAAATCCTGCAATGGGAGGACTCTCTGGGCTGTTTGAGATTTCAAAAGCGGAGATTGCAAACCACCTTAATCCACAGTATTATCCAAAAACTTTATTAGTGAATCCTAAGCAGCCTATTGAAGAAGTGTTAGGTAAGATGAATACCTTAGAGATCTCTTTTGATAATGGAGTTATCTGTAAACCTGATATGGGTGAACGTTCGTTTGGTGTGGAGCTTATTCGTTCTGCTGAAGATCTGAGATCCTATGCATCAAAAACAAAGAAACCCTTCCTTGTTCAGGAGAAGCTTGCTCAACATGGGGAATTCACCCTCTCTTTTTTTCGTAATGAAGATACCAGAGAGTTTGAGCCCAATGTGTTAGCTGAGCGTATGCTTCCTCAGGTTGTTGGCGATGGACAATCTACGGTGAGAGAGCTTATTGCACAAAAGGGTTATTTAATAAAACAAGAGACAAATATTCTTAAGGTTCTTACAGAAGAGGAACTTACCTTTATACCTGATTCTGGTCAGGTGCAGAAAGTTGGTATTTTTGGTAGTGTAGATTATGGGGTTACCCTTGCTCTTAGACCGCTCAGCGATGATCAAAAAATACAACTTTCCCAGTTTATAAAGACTGCTTTAACCAATGCCCATGGAGATATATACGATATCTGGTTTGGGCGTTTTGATATTCGTGCTAATAGTTTTGCAGACCTATTAGAGGGTCGTGCCATGATTATTGAGTTAAATGGAGCAATGGCAGGCCCTCAGGAAGGACTGTTACCAGGTATGGAGATTCATGAGAGGTATCGAGTTTTTAAAAAGCAGTATAAAAGAATGCACCAGATAGCCCAAAGAAATATAGAAACAGGGCGTGGCAAGAAAAACTCTCAGATCCTGTTTCTTTGGGCATCTCTTAAAAAGCTAAAAGGTAATCCTGCTCAGTGGAAAGGGGCTCTTGAGGCACGAAAGAGTATTCGAAGGGCAAAAAAGATCCTGAAAAAGCCTCTATGAAAGAGTAAAAACCCCTCCAAAAAGATACAGTAATATAGGCATAATAAT
>CAYWUD010000599.1:0-1329 GCA_964461355.1 uncultured Pseudomonadales bacterium
TTTTAGATACAAATGTACTTATACATGACCCAAAGGCAATTTTTAGTTTTGCTGACAATGATGTAGTAATACCAATATATGTAATTGAAGAAATAGATACATTAAAGAGAGCAGATGGAGAAAGAGGTAGGAATGCTAGAGTTGTGGCTAGATCTATCGACGACCTTAGAAAAAATGGAAGTTTGGTTGAAGGAGTCTGCCTCAACAACGGAGGAAAATTGTTTGTAGAAATAAATGGAGATGTAACTCAACTTCCATTCTTTATTAAAAAAGATGTAATGGACAATAGAATTTTGGCCACTGCCTTAGAAGTAAAGAAAAATTCAAAAAACCCTGTAACATTAGTTACTAAAGATATTAATATGCGTATAAAAGCAGACTCTATGTCTCTTAAAGTAGAAGATTATGAAACTGACACATATGAAATTTCGGAATTATATAGTGGATTTAATGATGTAGAAGTAGAAGAGGAGTCTTACAAAAAATTTATCAAAGCAGGTAGAATAAAATATATTGAAATATTTGATAAGGAACCTTATGCCAATGAGATGTTTAATTTAAAATGTGAAAATAAGTCTCACTTAGGTGTATACAAAAAAAATAAAAAATATTTAAAAAAACTTAATTTTTCTAGTATATAAATATGAATTCAATATATTAGATATATTATATGTATTTATAAATGCTTATGTTTTTTATATAAGTATTTTTGGAGTCTTTATATTTTTATTTGGACTTTTACCAAGAGTATATGACAATGATGATATTCTTTATGAAAATCATTCAGAGAAATATATCTTTTGGTATCAAATAATATCAAGACAACTTTTAATATTGTTTATAATTCCATTTTTAGGAGGAGTTCTGACTCCAATTTGGTTATGTATTATGGTATTAATCTTTGATATTAACTACTTTACTTTTAGTGTATATGATGAAACTTTTGTAGATGCAAAAGTAATACAATCAAAATCACTAAGAGAAGAAATTTTAAATTATAAAGACAATAAAGAAAAAGAAAACTAGATAGTTTTCTTTTTTTATACAAAATAGTGTAAAGTAAAATTTTAAAAACACTTGCTATATCTTTATTTTCATGTTATATTGTAGATAATAAAAGTAAATTATTTATAAAAAGTATAAATAAGAAAGGATAATAATAAAATGTTTTACTTAATACTAATAGCAACAGTTGGAGTGCTTTTACTACTTTCTATATATAAAGGATACAAACATGAAAATATGTCTTATTTATATCACTTTAAAACTAAAGGGTATAAATTAATAGTGATATTACTAGCATTCTTTGCCATTATATCAATGATGTTT
>CAYWUD010000600.1:0-1316 GCA_964461355.1 uncultured Pseudomonadales bacterium
GGACACGAGCGCCGGGCGCTGGACGGACGTGCCGAAACGCGGATCGACGGTCTGGAGCAGCTGCAGTCGGTGCGCATCCTGCTGGCGGAAGATAACGAGATCAACCAGCAGGTGGCCTCCGAGCTGTTGCAGCATCTGGGCGTGCGTGTCGATCTTGCTGACAACGGTCGTGAAGCGGTGGAGATGGTGCGCACCGCCGATCGCTATGCGCTGGTATTCATGGATATTCAGATGCCGGTGATGGATGGCTATGAGGCGACCGCCAAGCTGCGCGAGCGCTTTGCCGACCTGCCGATCGTGGCGATGACGGCTCATGCCATGGCGGGTGATCGCGAACGCTGCATTGCTGCGGGCATGAATGATCATATTGCCAAGCCGCTCGATCCCGAGGAGCTCAAATCCGTGCTGCTGCGCTGGGTGGCGCTGCCCGAATCTGCTCCGGAACTGGCCTGTGATGACACGGATCTTCTGCCCGAGCATCTGGCCGGCATCGATCTTGAGGCCGGGCTGGCCCGGCTGATGGGCAATCGCGAGCTGTATCGCCGCCTGCTGCTGGCCTTCCGTGACGATCAGCGCAGCGCCTGGCGGGTGATCCGCAATGCCATCGAGCACGAAGACTGGGATACCGCGCTGCATGAAGCGCATTCGGTGAAAGGGGTGGCCGGCAATATCGGTGCGGTCTCGCTGCAGGCGGCGGCGGCGGCGCTTGAGCAGGCGCTGCGCTCCCAGCAGCCGATCAGCCCGGCCGAGCTCGAGCAGTTTGCTTCGGCCTTTGCCCAGGTCATGGATTCGCTGGCGGCGCTGGCGACCCGTGAACCCAGTGCCGACGGCTTGATCGTCAATGCGCCTGCCGGCGAGCTGGATTACAGCGAGGTGCCGGCCCTGCTCGAGCAGCTCGATGAGCAGCTGCTGCTCGGTGATGTCGAGGCGCAGACGGTGTTTGCCCGTCTGGACGAGGCGTTGCAGGAGCTCGGCATCGACAGTCTGCTGGCGCGCATGCGCCGGCATCTTGAAGCCTATGACTTTGATGAGGCCGCGCACCTGCTGCCGGAACTTCGCGAGATCACGCTGGCGCGCATCGAAGATCAAAGCGCAGACTGATCTGCCGATGAGTCGACAGCTTGAAGGTGTGCGGGCGGGTAGAATCGCACCTCTGCTGAATGGGAGTTCGTGGTATGAAAACATGGTGGCTGTTGCTGGCGTGCCTGCCCTTTGCTCAGGTGCAGGCCGGTCTGTCGGTTTCCGCTGATGGCTTTGAGCTTGGGCGTGACTGTGTGGCCCTTGAAGCCGGCGGCTTGAAGATGCAGAGCGAGCGC
>CAYWUD010000601.1:0-1314 GCA_964461355.1 uncultured Pseudomonadales bacterium
CTCTCTGCTTTATGTCCTTAGCGGTAATCCCTGAAATTAAGCTTACCGATCGTGGACTTTTTGATGTGGTTGCATTTGACTACATAGATGTTAATGTGTAGAAACTCTTTGAGGAGTGTAAGCTATTCTGAATTATCTATATAAGGTGATAATTACTCCTCTATAGTTTCTGCAATTTTTCGCAACAGCTGCTTTGACCTTGCTAGAGTTGTGCTAATAGTTCCTCTTGGAATACCTGTTACTTTACTAAGATCTTTGTGGGATGGGGACATGGAAAATTGTCCTATAGTTTTTTGTAGCTGCTCTAATCGATTCTCATAACGTATAATTTTCTTTTCTAAGATAGCTTTTTGCTCTGGCTTAATACAGCAGTGCAAGAAGCTTTTTGTTTCCATAAGCAAAATATATATCTTATTTCTTCTCTGAATATGGAGATTTAACTGTTCCCTT
The DNA here is from genome assembly GCA_964461355.1 of uncultured Pseudomonadales bacterium. GTDB lineage: Bacteria > Pseudomonadota > Gammaproteobacteria > Pseudomonadales > CAYWUD01 > CAYWUD01. The sequence continues at coordinate 451 of CAYWUD010000601.1, forward strand.
TTTCTCTTTTTAAGCTTTAGTATCTCTGTAGTCCATTTTGTAAAAGTGGATTTTTTACACCCACACATAGCAAGCAGCTTGTCCAGTTGAGCTTCAGGAATCTCATCTGCAGCAATGAGGGTGAGGCATAAAATTTGTCTTCTTGCAAGAATAGTTTGACACACTCCTTGCTTTATGTGTAAACCTTTTACGTATGCAGGTAGAGGGGTGTATTCAGTGGCAGGCTCAAAAACAGTGTCTCTCGAATTCTCTTCATACTCAATAGTAGCGCGTACTGCTGCCTTACGTACCTCCTTTCTGGTACTGTTTTTTCGAAAGGAGTTGGCACGTGTGTGCATTACCTTTGCGATAAAACTCTCAAAGGGGACTCCTTTATAGGTAAACTCTTTAATGATCTTGGGTATACTTTCATAGATCGTAGAAAAAAACTCTGAATTTTCATCTTCCGTAAATCCAAGGTAACGAATAGGGTATTGGTATATGTAGAGGGCTACCTCTTCATGAACCCTTTTTTGTGAGTATGCACCACATTGAGACTGAAGCACTCTATTGGTAAAGTCTAGATTTTGATGCTTTTTATTTACGCTTTCTCCTGCTACCCTTGTTTTCATAAAAACTCCTTTATATGGTGTGGGTAAAGAGATTCTCTGTGTGTTACAATGAAACTCCTTAATATTATTACTCTTTTTTTACCATGGTTTACTTTCAGTATTAAAAAAATTTCACAAAAAGATGATATAGGGTAAAAAAATACAAATATACAGTATGAAAAACTCACCATTGACAAGTACTCTCCATGGTTGTATTATTGCAAAATGGGCGGTTAACTCAGTGGGAGAGTGCTTCGTTGACATCGAAGAAGTC
>CAYWUD010000602.1:0-1312 GCA_964461355.1 uncultured Pseudomonadales bacterium
ACCTTTTGTGCATAAACCCCGCACAAAAGGCGCCAGTTACCTCCGGCGGCTGAGCGCGGCGTTAGGTGATATAAATTCCGGAGATTCTCAGATGAAATGTAAGGCCTGCTCCAATGAGTATCCTGAACCAGAAATTGTAAATGGAATAGCCTACTTTATCTGCGAAGAGTGCGGAAACGTACGTGAAGTCATTAATTATCATGGTCATACGAAAGAACAAGTTGTTGATGAAATTGAAATCGCGTTTTCTGGCACAGTCCTAGGTGATGGTGTTGGCCTTTTTGAAGCCCAGGCTCTAGACGATTACGAATCAAAGAAAGAACAAAGAAGGCAACGCAAGAAAGACGAAAAAAAATATTGGGCCTTAATACCAAATAAAGTTCTTCAACGCTGTCATAGCAGCTTGTCGTTCTTCGATGCAGATGGTATGAGGTTTCATTTGCCCGCATATATAATAGGCAGCATGAAGGGTGAAGTAGATGATCCACTATTTCACTTAACAAAACTGGATGATTTTTCTAAATCAAAACTATCATCATTAACTAGTCTACAGATACAAGCCGTTATAAGTTATTTAACTTGGTGCCTTACAGAAGATGAATATGCGTTCGATTACAAATGTATTGAAACAGCACTAAGTGAGTACTGGACACAAATCACCTAACAAGACGCAGTACCGGATCGCTGCAAGCGGCTCCCGGTAAGCTAGGCGTTATAAGTAATCTCCAGCTTAGCCACACAGGAAAATCAATATGAAATGTTCAGTATGCATAGCAACAAGTGCAGATGGGTATATAGCAACCCTTGATGGCGGTGTTGACTGGCTTCATTCAGCAGGTAATTCGGAAGCTGATATGGGGGATAATCCTGATATGGGCTTTAGCGCTTATATGGCATCAGTTGATTGTATGATCATGGGGCGCAAGTGCATGGAAATGATTTCAAGCATGAATTTAACTCCCGAACAATGGCCTTACGGTGATACGCATATCGTGGTTTTAAGTAATACGATAAAAACGCCACCTGAAAACTTGAAAGGTAAGGTGGAAATGTTCTCTGGTGAAGTTACGGACTTGGTAAAAGAGCTTGAAAGTAGAGGTTTTAAACACGCCTATATTGATGGTGGAACTACGATCACCTCATTTCTTAATCTTAAGCTGATTGATGAAATGACAATAACTAGAGCTCCTGTGTTGTTGGGCGGTGGTATTTCGCTTTTCGGTAAGTTAGAGAATCCGATTAAACTGATAAACTCTAAAGCCACTGCGTTTGCAAACGACTTTACTCAAATTGATTACCAAGTAAATTACTT
>CAYWUD010000603.1:0-1311 GCA_964461355.1 uncultured Pseudomonadales bacterium
AGCAGCCTCCGCTCAGTCCAGTGAGTTTATATACTGGTTCTATCTCGGGAAAAATTAATGCTTCACTTCGTAGAGGAGCTTTGAATGATAGCTTTTCTCACTTTGAAGGGTTGCAATATGATTTGTGTCAAAATGAAATTCCTGAGAACATTACAGTTTGGAGATATGTTACCTTTCAAGAAATGTTTTTGCTATGGAGGAAGACCGCTTTTGGCAGAACTTATGTTAACCCAGCTTTTTTAAGCACCACTCTATTGCGTGAACATTTCAGCGGGCAAGCTCGTAGTAATGGTATCGTTATTTGTATTGATGTACCCGTGGGCACTCCAGGGGCATATATAACGGAATTAAATAATGCAGCGATCTCTGAATATGAAGTCTTATTCCCACATCATTTGAAGTTTAAACGTACTGGGGTATTTACATACGAGATTATTCCGGAGCTTCCGGCAGAAAAATACCGTGGCGAATATGTAGACAAGATTAGCTACTATAAACCATAATTGATTTTAATAAAATGGATATTACGAGGTTAACTTGACTGCGTATTATAGCAATTATATGAAACTCAGCAAATCGAAGATTGTTAAAAGGGGGATAATATGAGAACAGTGTTCAATCAAGGATCATTTAGTGCTTTTTCAAATGTTCGCTTAGACGAAGCAAGATCAACTATCTTGGAAAGCTATCAATTTGCACAAGCAACAACAACAGTATTTGTTTCACACAAACACGATGAGCTTGAGGATATCAAAGGGGTTCTGGGGTTTCTTGAAAAAAACTATGGAGTAAAAGTTTATATAGACAGTCGTGACCCCTCCTTACCAGCCATTACCTCTGCAGAAACCGCAACGCAGATTAAGCGGAGAATAGAAAAGTGCAATAAATTTATATTTCTTGCTACAAATGGGGCTATAGAATCAAAATGGTGTAATTGGGAACTTGGTTATGGAGACTCAAAAAAGTATAGAGATAATATTGCACTTTTTGCAATGAAACCTGCGGGGACCTATGATTCTGCTTATAAGGGCACAGAATATATGTCTATCTACCCATACATTTCATATTTTGATGGCACAGAAAAGTACACAGATGGCAGTCCAATTAGGCAAGGATATTATGTGCGGACTATTGAGAAAAATGGCAATTATATAACTCCGCTGGACGAATGGCTAAAAAAACATTAACATTAAAAAAGTTAAAATATTGAAACATATAGAACTGTAAAGGAGTATTAAACATGACTAGATGCAAACACATTTTTATTGCTCATCGTTGGGCTTATTCAGATGATTATGACAGTATTTCAGC
>CAYWUD010000604.1:0-1307 GCA_964461355.1 uncultured Pseudomonadales bacterium
CCATTTCACCCTCACCCTGCCCAAGCACCCGCCGGGGGAGCGCCTGAACATCACCGGCGGCGGCGAAAACTAGGCGCTTCGCTCGCGCTCGACCAACTCGGGCGTTTCCAGACTGACCCGACCCAGACTGCCGGAACGAAATTCCTTCAGCAGAATCTCCGACACCTTGTGCAGATCGGCCATGCCGCCACGGCGCAGGCAGCCACGACGTGCCGCAATCTGATCCATCAGCTCGATATCCCGGCTCGGCAGGGCGTCGAGCTCAAAACGCTGACAGAGCAGATCCGGATAGGCCTCGAGCAGGTATTCGGCGGCAAACAGGGCAATATCCTCAAGATCGACCACCCGATCCTTGATCGCGCCGCTGATCGCCAGGCGATAACCGCAGGATTCGGGCTCAAGTTTGGGCCAGAGAAATCCGGGGGTATCGTGCAGCATGATGCGATTGGGCAGCTTGATGCGCTGCTGGCTCTTGGTCACACCCGCTTCGTTACCGGTCTTGGCAATGATGCGTCCGGCCAGCGTGTTGATCAGCGTCGACTTGCCGACATTGGGCACCCCCAGAATCAGCGCATGCAGGGTACGGTTCGGGTTGATATTGCCGGCCAGCTCATGCAGACGATCGAGCAGCGACAGCACCTGATCGGGCTCCTGCTGGGTCAGCGCCAGCGTCTTGACGCCTTTTTCCTGCTCCAGATACCGCTGCCAGCGCGCCGTGACTTCAGGATCGGCCAGATCGCTTTTGTTGAGAATCTTCAAACAGGGGGTATCGCGGCGCAGTTTCGGCACCAGCGGGTTTTCACTACTGAAGGGCAGACGCGCATCCAGAACCTCGATCACAAGGTCCATCTGCGGCATCACTTCGGCAATTTCCTTGCGCGCCTTGTGCATATGCCCGGGGAACCAGTTAATCGCCATCATTACCTCACTTGCGTTTGCCTCGGCCGCCTCGGCAGCCTCAATAAAGAGCCCCGCCTAGGCGGGGCTGAGTGATCGGAGTACTCCGATCCGCGGCGCGGCGCTTAGCGCTCGATCCGCCAGGTCGTGCCTTCGCGGCTGTCCTCCAGGATCACTCCCTGGGCCGCCAGATCGTCACGGATCTTGTCGGCGAGGGCAAAGTCCTTCGCCTTCTTGGCGGCCTTACGCGCCTCGATCTGCGCGAGAATATAGGCATCATCCAGTTCGGCACCGGATTTCAAAAAGGCCTCAGGCTCCGCCTGCAGAATCCCCAGCACCGCGCCCAGGCGCTTCACCTGCGCGGCCAGCGCCAGAGCGCCCGGAGCCTGTTCCTTGCGCGCGCGGTTCAG
>CAYWUD010000605.1:0-1305 GCA_964461355.1 uncultured Pseudomonadales bacterium
TGGAATTGGTAGAAAAATCATTTTATATGACCCTCTTGAAGTTATAAATCATATTTATAAAAATAAAGTTAAAACTTTTAACTAATGAAAAAAATACATATATAAAGGTAGACAATGAAAAAAGATACAAACTTAATATTTAATCCAGTTTTATTAAGACCTAGTTTTATTAGATATTTAACAGCTGATGAATTAAAAGTTGTAGTTGCTATCCAATCATATAATGGAAATAAAAATGAAGAAACAATAAATGAAATAATAGCTTTTTTTGGAGGATTTAAAAATTCCGAAATAGTTGAAAATATTAAACAATCTTTAGAAAAAAAAGAACTGTTAAATAAAGATATGACTTTAAATATAGATGATTGGGAAAGAAAAGTTCTTGAAGAGGATTATATATTATGAAACTAAAAATAATTAAACCAAAAACTAGACCTATACAAATAGAACCTTGGTTCTTTAGATATTTAACTAATAATGAAATAAAAATTGTTAGTTCTATTTTAGCTCATGCAGATATGAGAGATAGAAGAAGTAACTCTTTTCCATCAAATAGAACAATAGCTTTTTATTGTGGCTTTGATTTGATAGAAAAAGGTAAAACTTTAGAAAAATATAATGCTTTGAAAAGTGAAAGTGAGAGAAAAAAATTTGTAGCTAAAAAAATATTACATTCAATAAATACAGTTAAAGCAACAAAAAGAGCCTTAGTGGAAAAAGGTATTTTAAGAACAGAACTTATTGGAGAAAAAGGGAAACAAATCTCTTATATGACTTTAGATTTAGAGTGGAAAAAAGAACAATATATTAAAGAACATGATGAATATTTTAATAATACTACCTCAACACAAACAGATAAAGAAGATACTGAATTTATTTTAAATCAAATTGATGAAATTTCTAAACTTGCAAAAGAGGGAAATATATCTAAAGAAAATCTATCTGATAGATTGAAAATTTTAAGTTATCTGCTTAAAGAGGAAGAAACAGATGAAGAGATACCTGTTGAAGATGTTGAAAAAGTTGCTGATTATGTAATGAATACAGATAAAATCCAAAATAAGATTGCTAAAGGTGAAATAGTTAATAAAGATAACTATAAAAAATCAATTACAAAATCTATTAAAAAAGGTGAGTTTAATGGTGCAAAAGATTATTATAAAGGTTTAATTGAAAAAGAGAAACAAGAAATTTTTGAAAATCTTAATTTTGGACTTGAAAATGAAGAAAAAACTTTACCATATAAAAAACAGATTTTAAAATTTAAAGATGTTGAATTAAAAAACAATGTATTTATCTCTAGCT
>CAYWUD010000606.1:0-1305 GCA_964461355.1 uncultured Pseudomonadales bacterium
CATAGAAAAATCGAAGGTAAAGAGAGAAAAATAGTTAGTTCCAAGGGTGACTACAATAAATTCACCAAATGATGGATTGAGTTCATAGGATTTAGGGTTACGACCTTTTAACTTATTAGAAAAAGAGCTTGCTCTAATAAGTTTTTTTTCTAAGAGTTCATCACAAATTCTTTGAACTGTAGAGGTGTTTACGGCAACGTATTTTTGTAGGTCACTCTGAGATATTTGATGCTCCTTCCCTAAGGAACGTTGGAGAAGTTTCTGTAATATGAGTCGAATATTGAGGACTCTTGTGTTGTTTATACCAGCTTTCATTGAAGCCTATTGTATCATACATTGACTATTAAGGATAGAAGAAAATTGCAGAGTGCCTTTTATTCATAATATCCTCTTTATTATGCAGGAAAAACTTTTAAATCTTTTTATTGCATTATGCAATAAATTATGTTATGATAGTTTTATCTTACTGAAAAGGGGAGGGCTGTGTGGAAGAGCGAGGAGTAAAAAAATATATAACCTTAGCAATTTTTTTGGGACCTGCTTTAGTTGGAGTTGGTATGTTTCTGATTGTCCCAATATTTATGGCCTTTGGATATAGTCTTACCAATTATGACCTTTTAAGTTCTATGGATTTTATTGGAATAAAAAACTATATGCAGCTTTTCCAAAGTGAAATCTTTCTTGTGTCTTTTAAAAATACCTTTGTATTTTTAGGCGTTTACCTTATTCCCGTAATTGTGTTTGGATTTTTCGCTGCGGTTCTTCTAAATAAAAAAATTAAATTCAGAGGGCTGTATCGATCTCTTTTTTTCTTACCAGTTATTACATCTTGGGTTGTCGTCTCTATGGTTTGGATGTGGCTTTATAATAAAGATTATGGAATTATTAATTATGCCCTTTCTCTCCTTCGTATTGCTCCCATTGACTGGCTTAATAATCCAGATATTGCACTCTATTCTATTATTGTTACATCCATATGGAAAGATCTTGGATTTGTGAGTGTGATTCTGTTAGCAGCTTTACAGGATATAGATGGATCCCTTTTTGAAGCTGCAAGTATTGCTGGGGCTTCAAGAATGAGAACTCTCCGATCTATTACCCTTCCTTCTATTATGCCTCAGGTATTCTTTGTTATTATTATTAGCTCTATTAACTCATTTCAAGTATTTGATCAAATTCAAGTTATGACTCAAGGAAAGCCGAGTTTAGCAACTACTACGGTTATGATCAATATTTATAATAACGCCTTTAGCTACTATAAAATGGGTTATGCCAGTGCAATGTCTTTTGTATTGTTTGTAGTAA
>CAYWUD010000607.1:0-1296 GCA_964461355.1 uncultured Pseudomonadales bacterium
CTACGGCCAGCGAGAAATCGGCACCTACATCAACTACGCGTTCTCTGGCGATCTGAAAGGTCTGAACCTGGCCTACCTGCACACCACCTACCGCGCCAGCGGCCAGGAAGAGTCTGACGGCAGCATCCCGAGCCAGCTGTACGATGAAGATGTAAACCGTATCTACATCACCTACACCTACGAAGTATTCTAATCTCTCGATTAGCACTTCACGTGTAGCAAAAACCGCCGGCTCTGCCGGCGGTTTTTTTATTTGCCCATACAGGCAGATAAAGCCCTGCAAACTGGTTAAAAAACAGCGCATCTCGTGGCATACTCGCGGTTTTATTTTCAGGATTATTCAAAACGCATATGTCACAGCTTAAATATTTTCGCGTGATTCACGCTTGGGGTGGCATGTTTGCCACAGCCCTGACCTTTGCCGCCGCACCGCTTCTGCAACAAGCGCAGCCGGAAACCTTCAGTACCCAGAACTTCACCGCCTTACTGGCTCTGCCACAGGTACTGCTGCTCGGCGCCGCTGCCGCGATCAACCTGGCCCTCGGTGGCAACTACACGCAGCCGCGCACCGCCGGTGCCCGCACCCTGAAGATGCTGGGTTCTCTGCTGGTTCTGGCCGGCACCGCACTGGCTGCCTATCAGGCCCTGCAGCCGGTCCTCAGCGATACGCTGGCACTGGGCTCCGTACTGGCCCTGCTGCTCGGTAGCGCACTGATGCTGCTGGCCAACCTGAGCTCGCTGTCACCGGCCCAGGCACCGACCAGCGAAACCGCCGATCGCTATATCGGCGTCGTCAAATGGTTCAACGTCTCCAAGGGCTTCGGTTTTATTGCCCGTGACGGCGAAGACGATGTCTTTGTCCATTTTCGCGCCATCCGTGGCGAGGGCCATCGCACCCTGGTCGAAGGGCAGCGCGTCGAGTTCTCTCTGGTAAAACGCGACAAGGGCCTGCAGGCCGACGATGTGATTCCTGCGCCCTGACCGATTGCTCGGCACTAAAAAAGGCTGCCCTCGGCAGCCTTTTTTATACGTCTTTGTACTTCATGCGCCTCAGTAATGGGGCGGCGGCACATCGCCTGATTCGAGCTGCATCCGCAGCATGCTCTGCACCTGCTCCTTGAGGTAGTTGAAGTCCTGCTGCAGCTGCGACAGTTCACGCTGCTGGCGGGCGACCACATCATTGAGCTGGGCGATGGTATCTTCCTGAAAACTCAGTTGCGTCTGCAGTTCCATCAATGCCTGGTCATCGGCCATGGCGCCCTCCTTGTTCTTATGAATGGTATTCAAGATAGGTGG
>CAYWUD010000608.1:0-1279 GCA_964461355.1 uncultured Pseudomonadales bacterium
GAGACAAGATTTTGTCTCTGTCGTCAGACCAGGGCTCCGGGGTATCCTGTTCGGACCCTGGGCGCGCCCGGCTCAGACAGCGGCTACCGGGTTTTGGACCGGCACAGATGACGGTGCTGGATTGTACGCTCGCCACCGGGGCCGCTCTGCCCCCTCAAGGAGTTCTGGTATGACAGCAGCCGTGGTTTCGGTTCTGTTCGGTCTGGCGCTGTTGCTCTGGAGTGCGGATCGTTTTGTTGTGGGCGCGTCGGCCACCGCCAGACACTTTGCGATGCCGCCGCTGCTGATCGGTATGCTGGTGGTCGGCTTTGGTACTTCGGCGCCGGAGATGCTGGTCTCCGCCCTGGCCGCGGTCGAGGGAAATCCTGGGATCGCCCTGGGTAATGCCTACGGTTCGAATATCACCAATATCGCCCTGATCCTCGGGGTGACGGCCCTGATCAGCCCGATTGCCGTGCACTCACAGGTGCTGCGCCGGGAGCTGCCGATCCTCGCCGGGGTGACTGCGCTGGCGGCCTGGCAGCTCTGGGACGGTGCGCTGAGCCGCCTTGATGCGCTGGTGTTGCTGGCGCTGTTTGCAGGGTTGATGATCTGGACGATCTGGCAGGCGCAGCGCAGCAAGAGCGATGCGCTGGCGGGTGATATGGCGCAGGAGCTTGAGGGCGACGCCATGCCGCTCTCGCGGGCGCTGTTCTGGCTGATCGCAGGGCTGGCGCTCCTGATGGTCAGTTCGCGCCTGCTGGTCTGGGGCGCGGTCGAGATCGCCCATGGATTAGGTGTCAGCGACCTGATTATCGGTCTGACCATTATCGCGGTGGGCACCTCACTGCCGGAGCTGGCCTCCTCGATCATGGCGACCCGCAAGGGGGAGCATGATCTGGCCCTGGGTAATGTGCTTGGCTCCAATCTGTTTAACACCCTGGCCGTGGTCGGCATTGCGGGCGTGATCCAGCCGATGGCGGTCGGTCCCGAGGTGCTGCAGCGCGATCTGCTGCTGCTGGCGGCGCTGACGCTGTCGCTGTTTGTACTGGGTTATGGCTTTCGCGGGACGGGGCGGATCAACCGTACCGAGGGTCTGCTGCTGCTGGCCTGTTATCTCGGTTACAGCGGTTATCTGATCAGTACCCTGTTTAGCCCGGTGCTCTAGGGGCAGGATCAGGGCATTTTGGGCGCTAAATAAACAGGGCGTGTTTATGGGCCAGAGGTTATCTCGAGGGTGTGGCAGCGCCGGTGCGCTGCTGCTGGGTGCAGTCGTTATGCTGTCGCTGTGTGGCTTGTC
>CAYWUD010000609.1:0-1265 GCA_964461355.1 uncultured Pseudomonadales bacterium
AAACAAGTTTTCCATGGCTCTCTTTAGAGGTAGCTCGTGAAATTACCTCTCTGACATTAATGGGGTTGGTATCAATAGCAGATCCAGAGCATATTATCACTTATATGGAAAATTTTGAAGTTTATGCTAAAAAACTTATGGACCTTCAAGATGATATCACTATTAGGCTAGGAGACCGTAGGGGTATAAACTTGGCATCAACAACATCGGGAGAATTTTTTTGGATTTTTACAGAATTTGGTTTCTTTAGATACCCTATACTGAATAATAGTAATTTAGCGATGGATTTGGTTGAATCATATAAAAAGCAAGGGGGGTCCCTCATTATTACGACTCCATGGGATGCATGGCTTAGTGATTCTCTGCTTCTTGCCGCAAGAAGTGAGGGCTTAACCGTTATACAGTTTGATCCCTTTCTCCAAGAGTACTACCAGAATATGGAAACCCTTGGAAACCTTCTTAACCAATACATAAAGATGGTACCATAATGGAAAGAAGAAAAGATATAAAAACCTTTGTACGACGAACAGGAAGAATGAGCTCCTTGCATCATAAGGGGTTTTCAAATTATGAAAGTTACCTTATTCCATACTCAGAAGAGCAACTAAACATGCCGGAACAGTTTGCTACAAATCAGCCTGTTATCATTGAAATAGGATTTGGCATGGGTGATGCAACTATTGAAATAGCACGTACCCAAAGTAGTAAAAATTTTATAGGTATAGAGGTACACTCTCCTGGCGTAGGAAAAGTACTCTATGAAGCTGGTGAACTTGGCTTAAAGAATATACGTATTATACACCATGATGCGGTAGAGGTTCTTACTCATATGATTCCAAAGGGTTCTATTCATGGAGTTCATCTCTTTTTTGCAGACCCTTGGCCCAAAAAGAAACACTTTAAACGAAGAATATACTCGCAAAGGTTCCTTAATCTTCTGTATGACCTATTAGAACCCTCTGGATATATATACTCGGTTACCGACTGGGAACCCTACGGTGATTGGATGTTAGAGGTAGCTCAAGGTGACCAACGATACAGAAATCCTTATGAGGGATTTGCTCCACCCGTATCATGGCGTCCAACAACAAAATTTGAAAGCAAAGGAGTACGAAAGGGTCATTCCATCAAGGAACTTTGGATAGAAAAAATTTAGGGCTATACATAAGAAGAACTCTTGTTTATTATAAAGAAAATGGAACGATATATTACAACACCCGGTGTCATATTACGAACAAGAAGATTTAAGGAAAAGCATAAAAGCC
>CAYWUD010000610.1:0-1264 GCA_964461355.1 uncultured Pseudomonadales bacterium
AACCGGGGGAGCCCTGTCAGCGAGACGAGCTGCTGGTGGATATCGAGACCGACAAGGTCGTTCTGGAAGTTGTAGCGCCAAGTGATGGCACACTTGAAGCGGTTCTGAAAGAGGAAGGCGATACCGTCCTCAGCGAAGAGGTCATTGCACGGTTTGTCGCCGGTGCCGTCGCCGCCGCGCCGGCTGCGGACGCACCGACTGAGTCAGCCGGGCAGCCCGAAGCCGCGACGAACGAGGCGATACTGAGCCCCGCAGCACGCAAGCTGGCGGCGGAAAATCAGCTCGATCCGGCTACCCTGCAGGGCTCAGGCAAGGCCGGTCGGGTACTCAAGGAGGATGTGCTCAGAGAGGTGCAGGGCAGTGCCCCTGCAGCTTCGCCCAAACTGCAGGTTGCGCCGCTTGAACCGATGCCCGATAGCGATGCGCGTATCGAACGCCGTGTGCCGATGACCCGTCTGCGTGCGCGGGTGGCCGAGCGACTGGTGCAGGCGCAGCAGAATGCGGCGATGCTGACCACGTTCAACGAGGTCAACATGCAGCCGGTCATGGAGCTGCGTGCGCGCTACAAGGATCTGTTCGAGAAGAAGCACAACTCCCGCCTTGGCTTCATGTCGTTTTTTGTGAAGGCTTGTGTCGAAGCTTTAAAACGGCAGCCGACGGTTAACGCATCCATCGACGGGAATGATATTGTCTACCACGGGTATTATGATGTCGGTGTCGCGGTATCCTCAGACCGTGGTCTGGTTGTGCCGGTACTGCGCGACGCAGACAGCATGAACCTCGCCGACATAGAAAACAAAATTCGTGAATACGGCGCCAAGGCGCGTGATGGCAAGCTGGGCATCGAAGAGATGACCGGCGGTACCTTCACCATTTCCAACGGTGGCGTGTTCGGCTCGCTGTTATCCACCCCGATTCTGAATCCGCCGCAATCGGCGATTCTGGGGATGCACAAGATTCAGGAACGACCGATGGCCGTCAACGGCAAGGTTGAGATCCTGCCGATGATGTATCTGGCCCTGTCCTACGACCATCGCCTGCTCGATGGCAAGGAGGCGGTGACCTTCCTGGTGACCATCAAGGAACTCCTTGAGGACCCGGCCCGGATCCTGTTGAACCTGTAAGACGCACGAGCTTATTTCAATCAAAGAGTCAGGACTTAACCTAGATGGCAGATAAATTCGACGTAGTAGTGATTGGTGCCGGCCCGGCAGGTTATGTGGCTGCGATTCGTGCGGCCCAGCTGGGACTGAACACCGCCTGT
>CAYWUD010000611.1:0-1261 GCA_964461355.1 uncultured Pseudomonadales bacterium
ATCGTTCAATTTCACTATTAGCTATACTCAATTTTGTCTCAAGCAAGCTGTTATTTCGTTTAAGAGCTTCATTCTCTTCTAGTAAAGCTTGGACTTCACTATGCTTTTCTGAAAGAGCTTTATCAAGATCATCAGCTTCAGCTTCTAAGGCTGCAATTGTACTGTCTTTATTACTAATCTCTTCGAGATCATCAGCATAAGCATCAGTACAACTATCAGCTTCGTTAATAAGGTTGCTAATCGCTTCTTGGAAATCAGGATGAAGTGAATCCCTATCCCAATAATCTAAGCTTCTTGCAGCTCGTTCTGTATCACGAATGTTCTGAACACTCATTCTTTGTCTTCCTCAAATTCTTCAATGTGCCTTCTCATGACATCAGAGAAAGACATTGGCTCATCATTTTGCTCATAGTCATCTAAATCACTGAAAATCATATTATTTATCCAAAATAAACTATGGCTGCAATCGCAGCAGCCACTAACATAATTAATTTTAATTCAACCACACATACACCTTAGTGGGTTTCGAGCCAGTTTGTCCCGAACATATTATCTGAACTGAGTTCAATTTCCATGTTCAAAGCTTTACCAGCAGTTGATACAAATTGGTCAATCAGTTTTCGTAGTTGGTCTACTTCTTCCCAAGGGCAAGTAAACTGCACCTCATCATGGATCATTAAAACTTGATGTGCTTTCATATCAAGCTTCTTAGTCCAAACATCAAGGTAACACATACCTAACTTCATAACAATTGAACCAGCGGCCTGTAGGAGCGTATTTAACGCCTTATGAGTCATAACTTCGTTAGTCACTGGGTCACGACGCATAATAAGTTTACGGCCATCTAGAGCAATCAAATAACCATTCTTAGCAGCTTGTTCTTGAACCCATTCAATCAAGATTGGAATACAAGGACATTCTTCCAAGAAACGTTTACGAAGTTTAGCACCTTCCTCTTTGCCTGCACCAAGTTGTCCACCTAAGTTTGCATCACCTGCACCATACAGGAATGCATAGATAAACGTCTTAGCAGCATTACGAGTCGGAAGACCTGCCAAGTTCTGGTTGTGAGTATGGATATCATCCTCTAGAAGCACTCTACGGTACTCATAAGCCGATTCAAGACCAGCTTTATACTTACGTATTCCTTGAGCATCACCTGCTGCCTCAGCCTCTTCTAGAAGCTTTTTAGAGACATAAATCAGATAATGAGTAAGCATACGAAGCTCTAGACCAGCACCATCACCACCAACGAAAGCAT
>CAYWUD010000612.1:0-1255 GCA_964461355.1 uncultured Pseudomonadales bacterium
CGGGTCTGTGGCAGGTCGATAACATGCATCTTACCCAGCGCCGGGGCCAGCTGTTCATAGGCCTTTTTCTTGCCGTCGCAGGTGTTTTCACCCACCACGAGATCGGCCAGTTCGACATAGGGGCAGGGGCGTCCCACCAGCGGCCCCATGATGCCCTTGACCAGCGCACAGCTGTTGCGCGGCAGCACGCTGTCCAGGCGGCCGTCGTCGGCATGGGTACCTGAACAGATGGACACCGGAATGGCGCCAGCCGCCAGGGCCAGCTCTTCGGGGGCGTAGGCGCAGTAGACGCCGATAATCTTGTGGCCCGCCTCCTGAGCGGCGATGAGCTCGGCAAGGCGGTTGCCGGCCTGCAGCCCGATCAGCTCATCAAAGTAATCCATCCCCTGTGGGCGTTCACGGCGGGAAAGGAAGTAATATTCAAAGGCGCCTGCAGCATCCTGCTGTGCGGGGAGATCGAGCGCCGAGGGCAGAGTTCGGGAGTGGCCGATAGGGGACATGCACGAATACCTGAATTTGGGGCGGCAGGATCTTGCCGCCGATTTGTTATCATCAGGCCGCTTTCCCGGATTCAACGGCCGGGAAAGCCGGCGCGTGCATTCTAGAGGGCAACCCTGCTGAGGGAGGGTGATGCCGATCAATCGTTACCGTAAATGCCGATGATGGAGGCACTGTGTGTAAACCGCTCTGGTACCTGTACCTGATCGAAGCCGGTGACGGGCGGCTGTATACCGGTATCAGCACCGAACCGAAGCGCCGCCTGAGGCAGCATGAACAGGGCACGGGCGCCCGCTTCCTGCGTGGCAGGGGGCCGCTGCGACTGTGCTTCGTGCGTGCAGTCGGAGATCGGCGCCGTGCACTTCGCCTCGAGTATCAGGTCAAGCAGTGGCCTCGGCAGGCGAAACTGGCGCTGATTGCCGGTGAACGGGAGCTGCCTGTGCTTGAGTCTGATGCGTAGCGAATGGCCAAAAAAATAGCCCCGTACTAGGGGGGAGTACGGGGTAAGGACCATTTAGGAGTGAAACAACAACATTTCTACATACACAACCAAAGAACACGAACCCTCAGTAGCTTGCGACCTTTCGGGCTCGCCCGGCAGCGTTTCGGGGGGAGCTCAACGTTGCCGGTAATCTAAGTATTACTCAGGTTGTTATGGCTGCCAGTTTTGACTAGATCGATTCGCAATAAGTTGCATGCTTAATATCGAGGCAAATTGTCAGGCCCTGTTGCCTAGCCCAAACCGGCTTGTCTGCGT
>CAYWUD010000613.1:0-1255 GCA_964461355.1 uncultured Pseudomonadales bacterium
CGTCACCCATCTGATAAATATTTACTGTTCCAACAGGAGTAATCTCTCCAAAGAGAGTCAGTGGAATTAATAAACTTATAATAATTATACATATAAATCGTTTCATGATTGTACTTGTATCACATTACGGAATGAATTTAAAGGGGCTTGTAACAATTTTCTACCATGATTATAGTAACAAAATGACAAAAAAAGAAATATTTTTATCCTCTCCTGTAGGAGGAGCAATTATTGCAACAATTGCGTGTATGCTTTGGGGAAGTGCTTTTCCTGTTATTAAGTTGAGTTTTGCTGAACTTGGTCTTGGTTCTAACGATATTCCTTATAAAATAGCCTTTGCTGGTGTTCGTTTTACTTTAGCGGGTTTGTTGCTTTTTCTTTACTGGGGTTTTACTCGTCAAAAGCAGGATAAAGAAAGGGCAGAGAGAAAGGAAATTCCATGGAAGATTTTTGGACTAGGGATTCTTCAAACCACATTTCAATATAGTCTTTTTTATGTTGGACTTTCTCGGTCTTCAGGAATGAAATCATCTATTATTAGTGGTCTTGGAACTCTCATTCTTGCAGTACTTTCTCACTTTTATTATAAAAATGACAAGCTAACCATACAGAAAGTTATTGGTATTACCATAGGATTTTCATCAATTATTTGGATAAATATGGGGAGTGGCTTCTCTTGGACCTTTGAATGGTTAGGAGAAGGGCTTCTTCTGTTAACCGCTGTCTCAGGTGCTGTTTCTACAATTATAGCAAAGGAGTTGGGGAAAAAGTATTCACCTGTATATATTACGGCAACACAGATGACCTTTGGTGGAGCTCTTTTACTTCTGATTGGGAGAAATGGAGTTATGGATCTCTTTGCACGGTTTACCCCAAGCGCCTATATATTACTGTTTTATAGTATACTTATTTCTGCAATAGGTTTTACCCTTTGGTTTTCGCTACTGCAGTATCAAAAGGCGGGAGATATGGCTGTGTTTCGGCTAATTATTCCCGTAACTGGTTCTATTCTCTCAGCTGTATTCCTTGTCTCTGAGAGCTTTAGTGTATCAATATTAGCTGGTCTTGCATCGGTTGTAGTGGGTATTATTTTTTCTACTGTTAAAGCTGATTGGTTTATAAAAAAATAGTGCTCTCTTGGTTTATGAACAATAGTGAAAAAATCTTTTTTATAGGGTATTGACCTTTTTTGGGAATTTTATTATAACTATCAAAGTTGTTAACGCATCTGTCGTATAATGGCTATTACCTCAGC
>CAYWUD010000614.1:0-1248 GCA_964461355.1 uncultured Pseudomonadales bacterium
CTGCTGCGACTGTCTGTTTGTTTTTCCACAGGCTGAAGATTCTACGGGAATTATAGTTTTGTGCTCGCGGGGCTCCGCCCCTGCACCCCGGCAAGGGGGGCATAAGAACAAGAGCAGCCGTCACGCCCCCTTTGGCTCTTCTAACCATTGGCCTCGCGGCCCTCGCCGTGGAATGCCCCTCGGGCTATGTGCGCAGATCGGCCTGACCCATTGCATGCGCCATCCCTGGCGCGCAATGGTGGTGCGCGTTCCCGCGCGCGCCCAGGCCGCTGGGCACTCAGCCCTGCGGCCACGGCGAATGGGGAATTTTGGCTACCGGTGTGTGGAGGCTATGCGGTTCACAGCTTGTTTTTTTGCTTCCAGTTATTCCAGTAGGCGGTACCAAGTGCTTCGAACTCGCTTATGGAATAGGCCTTCCCAGTGGGATCTGTTACTTGGGCTGATGCGCACTCGATATGTAGCATGCCTCCACAATATCCCAGCTCGGGAAGAGACTGGTTACAGGCAATGTTGATCAGGTTGCCTTGCTGCTTTGCGTTCACGATGTCGCGATCGTGGAAAATGGAGAACAGGGTGCAGATATTTCCGTTGCCTGTTATGCACATGATTAATCGTTACTAGCCTCTGCCAGAATGCGGGCGGCGATTTCGGCGGCTTTGCCGGTGTAGCCGGTGCACTGTTTGCCGAGCTGTTGATCGCGGAACTGTGCCTGGCCTTCGTCGGTACCCAGATCACACCCGAGCAGTTCGTGGCAGTTGCGGGTGCCGAAGGCCTGTTCGAACTCATCCACCAGTTGCTGTACGGCGGTGTAGGCCGGTATCACCGACTGCTCTTTGTCTGTGCGGCCCAGCCCGAGGCTGAGCCCCATCATCGCCCCGGTCAGTGCACCGCAACTGCCACAGGTACGCGACATTCCTCCACAAAACGAGGTGGCTGCCTTGGGCAGCAGCTCGCTGCCGATCCCCTGCGCCTTTGCCAGCGCCAGCACCACGCTTTCGGCACAGAGATAACCGGAGATGAAGTTGTTTTCGGCATCGGCTCGGATGCTATCGATCTGCTCTGTGTTCATGGGGTGCTCCTGAGGGGAGAGGGCAGGTTAGCAGTTTTGGAGGTTGGTTGGCGGGAGAGTATGCGGGGTATTGTTCTTATTAGTGGGTGCAGTGCTCTTTTTATTGGTGCTGGTTTTTAGACAGTGCTTGTTGATGGCTTTCAGCTCGCGGGGCTCCGCCCCTGCACCCCGGCAAGGGG
>CAYWUD010000615.1:0-1245 GCA_964461355.1 uncultured Pseudomonadales bacterium
GAGTCGATGCGCTGCGCGGAGCCATGGGGTTGTCCAAAGGAAAATAGAATGTGCATTCTAGAGAGCTGGCGGATGCAGCAACAGTGACTGGCTTCATTCTTTGCGACAAACGCCGATAGAGTACGCGCTAGACTAAGCAGAAAAAAGGCAGGTAGGGGGTTGCATGGCTGTTATCGATTACCGCCGTTGTCTGACGGTGACCCGCCCCCGGGTATCCGCCAGTGGTGGGCGGCGTGATCTGGTTGAGGAAACCGAAAGCAATCGGGGACGGATTATCCAGTCTGCCGCATTGCGTCGTTTGCAGCAGAAAACACAGGTGTATCCGCTGGAAACCAACGCTGCGGTGCGCTCGCGCCTGACCCATTCGCTCGAAGTGCAGCAGACCGGTCGCTTCATTGCGCGGACCATCCTGGCCGGGCTTGAGGCGCGTGGGGAGCTGGCTGAAGTCGGTCTGGCCGGTAGTGAAACGGCGTTTGTGAATCTGGTGGAAATGGCCTGTCTTACCCATGATGTGGGCAACCCGCCGTTTGGTCACTTTGGTGAGGAAGCCTTCACGGCCTGGTTGGCCGAGCATGCTGCCGCCTGTTATCAGCAGGCCTGTGGTGAGGACCCTTCGCCGTTGTGGCGAGAGGTTTTGCTGCCGGATCTGATCAACTTTGAGGGCAACGCTCAGGGATTGCGGGTACTGCACAGTCTGCAGGAATTGAACCTGACCTACAGCCAGCTGGCCGCCTTGCTCAAATATACCCGCGGGGCCTGGGAGGCGCAGCAGCCCGGATGTTATCAGCACAAGAAGCCGGGTTTTTTCTTCAGTGAAGCGGCTCTTATCGGCGAGTTGTGGCGCAGTCTCGGGATCGAGCCCGGCTGTCGTCATCCGCTGGTGTATATCATGGAAGCGGCCGATGACATCGCCTACTGCATTGCCGATCTTGAAGATGCCGTGGACAAGGAAATTCTTTCGCTACGAGAGCTCAAGTGCTGCCTGCTGGAAGAGTGGCAGCGTCTAGCCGGAGACCATCAATGGCTGCCGGAGGTAATCGATCAGGCGGCTGCCGGAGAGGCCAGTGCCTATGGCTTTATTACCCGGCTGCGGACCACGCTGGTGCAAACACTGGTGCACTATGCTGCAGAGCAGTACCTTGAACGACATGCCGATATCTTTTTCGGTCGACTGCAGCAGCCGCTGATTTCGGGCCAGACCCCCGAGTTCTGGGCGTTGGAAAGCCTGCGTCAGGTCGCGCTCAA
>CAYWUD010000616.1:0-1245 GCA_964461355.1 uncultured Pseudomonadales bacterium
CCCTATTGCAATTTATAAACGCAAGTCTCAATATTCCTCTAGTATGAATTAATCCCTATAGGACTGTTATGGATACGTCTTTGTTCTCATTTCGTATGGCATTGAGAGTGATCGCCATTCTCTCATTGATTGCCATGGTCGGGGTCATTGGGGTAAACAGCGTTAAGATTTCCAAGGGCAACGAGCAAATTCAGGCCAACCAACTTGAGACCTTAACCAAGGTACTAATCTCTCAAGCCTCCTTGTCAGCCAGCGAAATGATCGTACAACAAGATCAAGAGCGCCTGCTCAAGCTGACCAATCAATTAGCCGAAGATAACTTGGTGTTTGATGCGGCCATCTACGATTCTGAAGGCGTCCGCCTAGCCGCCAGTGATACATCGAAATCCGTGCGTGAAATCCTTGGTCTGGACACCCCGTTGGAAACCGCCCGCATCGGGCGCCAGCAATTGGTTGAACCGATCTTACAAGACAGCAGTATTATTGGGTTTGTCCGCATTACTTTTGAAACTGGCAAAGTCACCGCCTTTTCCGATCATTATTATCGAAAAAGCGATCGCTACATGTATTCCATGGTGGCCATGAGTTTTGTGGGAGGTCTCTTGCTGGCTTTCATTCTTCGGCGAAAACCTAGAAATAAAGGGGAAAACTTACTGCTGAAGGAACTCAGTTAAGTCCTGTCATAAGTTATTGATGAAAAAACAAAGGCCCCGGCATCAATGCCGGGGCCTTTCATTGTACAAACCGAAACAATCAGTCTGAATCGCCCAGCAACACAGAATCCAGTGCAATCAACATCATGTCGTTAAAGGTGGTTTGACGCTCGTCTGAGGTGGTCTGCTCGCCCGTCTTGATGTGGTCTGAAACGGTACAGATCGTCAGGGCTTTCGCGCCGTACTCCGCACACACACCGTAGATACCCGCGGCTTCCATTTCTACACCTACGATGCCGTATTTATCCATCACATCGAACATCTCTGGGTCCGGCGTGTAAAACAGTTCAGCCGAGAACAGGTTACCCACTTTTACGTCGATGCCACGTGCTTTTGCCGCGTCTTCTGCAGCGCGAACCATTTTGTAATCCGCAATCGCGGCAAAGTCATGGCCTTTAAAACGGATACGGTTCACTTTGGAATCGGTACACGCGCCCATGCCAATCACAACGTCGCGTACTTTGATGTCTTCGTTCACCGCGCCGCAGCTACCGACACGGATAATTTTCTTTACACCAAAGTCTTTAATCAG
>CAYWUD010000617.1:0-1244 GCA_964461355.1 uncultured Pseudomonadales bacterium
CTGTCGAGCGGCGAGTTCTTCCCGGTCGGCGGCGAACGTCCGGTGCGCGTCGATGTGCGCATCATCGCCGCCACCCACCAGAATCTGGCTGCGCGCGTGGCCTCGGGCCAGTTCCGCGAAGACCTGTACCACCGCCTGAACGTGATCAGTCTCGAACTGCCGCCCCTGCGCGCGCGCAGCAGCGATATCGCCCTGCTCAGCCAGCACTTTCTGCAACGCGCCGCCCGCAATCTCGGCACCGCGCCGAAACAGCTGACCGACGAAGCGCTGAGTCTCATGCAGCGCTACGCCTGGCCGGGCAATGTGCGCCAGCTCGAGAACCTGTGCCAGCGCCTGAGCGTGATGGCGCTGGGCCAGTCCATCTTCGCCACCGATCTGCCCCCGGAACTGCAGGCGTGTGCCACCGAACATGGCCTCCAGCACACACCCGCGCCGACCGGCGCAGGCGACTGGCAAGCCGCATTGCGCCACCAGGCCGAGCACCTGCTGGCACACGCGACACCGTTGATTCCGCATCTGCAGCCGCAACTCGAGCGCCTGCTGATCGAAACCGCTCTGGCACACAGCCAGGGCCACAAGAGCGAAGCGGCTCGCCTGCTGGGCTGGGGCCGCAACACCCTGACGCGCAAGCTCAAGGAACTCAACCTCGAGACCCCCTAACCCATGCTGCATATCATTCTGTTCGAGCCGGAAATTCCGCCCAACACCGGCAATATCATCCGCCTCTGTGCCAACACCGGTTTTCAGCTGCACCTGATCGAACCGCTGGGCTTTGATCTGGACGACAAGAAACTGCGCCGCGCGGGGCTCGACTACCACGAGTTCGCCAACCTGCGCCGCTACCCGGATTTCGAAGCCTTCCGCGCCCAGTTCGAGGGCCGCCTGTTTGCCCTCAGCACCAAGGGCACAAAGTGCTACAGCGATGTCGCGTTTCAGCCGGGTGACGGGCTGATGTTCGGCCCCGAGACCCGCGGCCTGCCGGCGGAAGTACGCGAAAGCCTGCCCACCGAGCAGGTACTACGCCTGCCGATGCAGCCGGATTCACGCAGTCTGAATCTCTCCAATACCGTGGCGATCATGGCCTATGAGGCGTGGCGGCAATTGGGGTTTGGGGGCAATCGCTGATTTGCGATTGCCGATAGTTTTCGGTGCCCAGAGTATTGCTACCGGTAAGGTTTAGACTGTTGTGCTCTCGGGGCTCCGCCCCGAACCCCGACAAGGGGGCGGACTGCACGCCCCCTTAA
>CAYWUD010000618.1:0-1243 GCA_964461355.1 uncultured Pseudomonadales bacterium
CGAGACGCTTGCCAGTGGCCAATGGTGGCGCCTGTTCAGTCCTGCGCTGCTGCAATATGGCTGGAAGAATCTGCTGATCAACATGCTGTGGCTGCATGAGCTGGGCAAACGGATCGAGCCACGCTTTGGCGCGCTCTTCATGCTGCTTTTTATTCTGGCGGCGGGGGTAGCCTCAAACCTGATTCAGTACGGTTATGGCGGTGGTTCGGCGCTGTTCGGCGGTTTTTCCGGCATCGTCTATGCGCTGCTTGGTTTTATCTGGGTCTACCAGTGGCGAAGACCCCAGGTGCAGTTCTACCTGCCACGTGGCGTGATCGGTTTTATGCTGATCTGGCTGCTGCTGGGTGTCAGTGGCCTGTTCGATCAGCTGTTCGGTGCGATGGCCAATGCGGCCCATATCGGTGGTCTGCTCAGCGGTCTGCTGTGCGGCTGGCTCGCCGCCGTGCTGGGGCTCAAACTCAAGGGGGAGCAGAATGGAACTCAGTGAACTGATCGGTGTACTTGATGCATCGGGCCATCGCCGGTTACAGGAGCTGGTGGCGCTCGGTCGCTGGCCCGATGGCCGGTCCATGAACGAGGAGGAGCGGAGTGCCTGTCTGCAGGCGTTGATCGCCTTCGAGGCAGGATTGCCCGAGGAGCAGCGTTCAGGTTATATCGCTCAGCGCTGCAGTGGCGCGCATGAGGCTTCCGAATCGCTTCAGGAAATCAGGATAACCGACTGATATGTCAGAACTTATTGATGCGCTTGGGTGTGGCGCTGAGCCCTGTGTGATCAGCGGCCACCTCGGTCGTATGCGCATCGATCCGGGCGAGCACGGGCAGCCGGCTCGGTACAGGCTGCGCCTGGATCAGCAGGGCTGCCTGCTCAATCCGTACCTCGGCGCCGAAGTGCGTATTGTCTATGCGGGGGTAATCCACTGCGCCGCCTGTGGGCGGCGCAGCCGTAAAAGCTATGGGCAGGGTTACTGTTACCCCTGTTTTCAAAAGCTGCCCCAGTGTGACCGTTGCATCATGAGCCCTGAACACTGTCATTACCATCTGGGTACCTGCCGTGATCCCGAATGGGGTGCGCGTTTTTGCATGAGTGATCATGTCGTTTATCTGGCCAATGCCTCCGGACTCAAGGTGGGCATTACCCGGGTCAGTCAGATGCCCACGCGCTGGCTGGACCAGGGAGCCGTGGCTGCCTTGCCGATCCTGCGGGTTCCGACAAGACGGTTGGCCGGTCAGATTGAAGACCTGC
>CAYWUD010000619.1:0-472 GCA_964461355.1 uncultured Pseudomonadales bacterium
GATTTTTGTTTGGTCGCAGTTGCCGGCTGCTAGCCACGGAGGTACCAGCCCTGTTTCTGGCCATAGCTCTATGCGTTGCTGGTCTTTGGCGCATCGGTTATTTATCAGTGGCGCCTCCGGCGCTGGCCGAGTACCGCCGGGCAGTTACTGGATACCGGACTGGAAGGGGTAGGGCCGGATAATCAGATTTCGGCCCGTGATGATCGTGCCCGGGCGGTGTATCGCTATCGGGTGAAGGGTGTCGTTTATAGCGGCAGCCGGGTTGCTCCCTGGGACATGACCGGTAGCGGCGCGCATGACACATGCAGGGCTGTTGCACCTGAGGGGGATAGAGCGCTTGCCGGAAGGACGGGTGCGCGTGTTCTACAATCCGAAAAACCGCACAAGGCGCTTTTGCTTCGTCTTGGTTCGCTGGGACTCGGGTTTATTTACTCTGCGGCTGGCACTGCTGCCGCTGGTGCATTATGTGCTG
>CAYWUD010000619.1:482-1243 GCA_964461355.1 uncultured Pseudomonadales bacterium
CTACGGGGCATCGATCTAGCACGGCACTTCGATCTGGCACGGCGCTGGATGGATAGGGGGCTTCATGATCTACCTGGATGAGTGCGGGTGACCTTCCAGTGCCCAGGCACCGAATGGGTAGGCCAGAAGGCATTGGCCACGAACGGCATGTCAGGCGCAGGGAGGCGCGATGAAACTGATCAGCTGGAATCTCAACCACCGCACACGGGAAAAGGCCATTCCGCCAGAGGTGCTGCGCTTTTTTGATCGATGGTCGCCGGATCTGATTGTACTGAACGAGTATGTCGAGTGTGCCGAGCGTCTCGATTTTCGTCGCCAGCTGGCTGAGAACGGCTGGCGTCATCAGCTGTTGTCCGAGGCAAGGGGCAAGAATAACCGGATTTTCGTCGCGGCCCGGACCCCGGTGACGCCCGGCAGCATGTTGCCTCCGGATCTGACCGAGGCGGCCGTGAGTAATTTCCTGCACCTGTATCTGCCACAAGTCGATCTTGATCTGATCGCAATGCGCGCTCCCTGTTATACCTCGGTAGCTGAAAAAGCCGCCTATTGGCGTCAGCTGGGCGGGCGTCTTGCCAACGCTCCACGGCGGCGTCAGATCATGCTGGGTGATTTCAATTATGATCCCTTTGCCGGTCTGGCCCAGTCGGCGGCATCGATTACCGTAGAGCTGGGCGGGGGTTTCGGCTGGTGAATCCCGAGGGTGGCTGGAGTTATATCTCCTGCGATGGCAAGCGACGCAGTCGCATCGATCACGTGCTGGT
>CAYWUD010000620.1:0-1237 GCA_964461355.1 uncultured Pseudomonadales bacterium
TTGGGCAGCGTCTCTTGCGGCCTTGACCTGAGCCGAGATCCGAGCGTAGCCACCACTGTGGCTGTGAAGATCAAACTCGCGTCCCTGAGAGTCAATCTTGAACTGAACCCGGCTGGGATCCAAGTGTGAGTGGGTATCGTTGAGATGGGCAAGTCTTAAAACATAATCTGTGTGCATATCATCCTCATTCTGCGAGCGGGGATTGTACACCTCCAGAGGCAGATGAAAAAGGGGGAGCCTGAGCTCCCCCAAAATGATGACTGTATTGATGGGTGGGTCGTTAGCCTGTCACACTATCTCCCACTAGGATGACATTTGTGTTAAAGCGCTGAATTAATAATCTGCAATCAGAGCCCTTGGGATTCGCTGACCGGCTCTCTGTCATCCGAGAGGCGGATCCCCTTATCTTTCATGCGGCGTTTCCAAAGACGTCTTGCCAACTGCTGCATGTCGGTGGCCGGGTCATTGATATCGACAATCTCCAGTCCCAGCAAGGATTCGATTATGTCTTCCAGCGTTACCAGACCTTCGACATCCCCGTATTCATCGACCACCATCGCCGCCCGCTGCTTAGCCTGCTGGAAGTTGTACAGCTGGGTGTGCAGGGGGGTGCTTTCCGGAATGAAATAAGGCTCGTCGCAGGCCTGCAGCAGGGAGGCCTTGTCCAGCTCGTTGCGCAGCAGCAGCTTCACGGCGTTGCGCATATGCAGGATGCCGATGACGTTGTTGATGTCCTCGTTATAGACCGGAATACGGGTGAATTCGCAGTTACGCAGTTGCTCGGTGATCTCCTCCACCGGGTCTTCGATGTCGATGCCGATCACTTCGTTACGCGGAATCATGATGTCGTTGACGGTCACCTTCTCAAGGTCCAGGACGCCAAGCAGCATGCCCTGACGTTTGACCGGCAGCGCCTTGCTTGAGTCATGTACGACGCTGCGCAGCTCTTCGGCGTTCAGCGCTTCTTCCTTGATCTGGTCGGCGCGTATGCCAAAACAGCGCAGCAGGCCGTTGCTGATCGCATTGACGAGCCAGACAAAGGGGTAGAGGGCAACAAGCAGCATCTTCAGCGGAATGCTGGCCGGGTAGGCGATCCGTTCGGGATGCAGCGCGGCCAGGGTCTTCGGCGTGACCTCGGCAAAGATCAGGATCACCAGGGTCAGTACCCCGGTCGCGATGGCAATACCGGCATCACCCCACAGGCGCAGTGCCAGCACGGTGGCAATGGATGAGGCGA
>CAYWUD010000621.1:0-1233 GCA_964461355.1 uncultured Pseudomonadales bacterium
CTCCAAAGTGAAAGGTTGAATTAAATAAAAATCTAGAACGTTTAGCAATAATACTCTCGGTAAGCGTGTAGTGAGTACCCGCTTCAAATGGTATTGTAGTAAAGGTGTGAGAAAATATTGACCAGTTTGATTTTTGCACCAACTCAAAGCCAATATTTGGCGAGTGATAAAAAGAGG
The DNA here is from genome assembly GCA_964461355.1 of uncultured Pseudomonadales bacterium. Lineage (GTDB taxonomy): Bacteria > Pseudomonadota > Gammaproteobacteria > Pseudomonadales > CAYWUD01 > CAYWUD01. The sequence goes on from CAYWUD010000621.1 coordinate 178, forward strand.
CAACCTCCTGAGAGCTACCAGCCTCTACATCTCCCAGTAACTGTACTATACCGTAATTTTTAGACTTGCCATCTTCTGTGTATCCTCGCAAAAAGAACTCTGTTCCTCTGGTATGAGAATTTGAGAATACCGCAATCCTAGAACGATCTTTCAGAATCTGTACAATCCTATCACCTACAGTGAGGTCAAATGATATGAGTGTTTCCCGTATAAAATCTGTTACATCATTACTAATATCATCCCAAGCCTCATTACGGGTAGGTCCATTTCCAAAAGAGGTAAAACCAAAGGTTATCTCATTTCCCGCATACAAGAAAGTTGCTTCCCAAGATCCTTTTAGCAAAACACTCTCAACACGAAACACAGGATCCGATGGAGGACGAATAGCACCACCTTCCTCATAAATCTTCTTTCGTTTCGGAGGTACTTCAACAAGAGTTTCCTCAGTCTTTAACTCTAAAAGCTTAAGATGAACCCCTATAAAATAATCACCATCGGTATAAGAATCCTTAACGAGATCTAACTTTTGTGGTGTTAAACCTAAAAAGTCCACTCCTCCAACAGGAAGCAGATCGCCTCGACCGGAGGATACAATCTCAATGCTCATTGCATCCCTTATCATCTCCGCTTCCTCTGGTTGAATTTGAGGAGCCTCTATGGAGATAAACATACCCTTTTCCGCAGATAGTGGTATAAGAGCTAGAAATAGAGTGAGTCCGATGATCAGTTTTTTCATGATGAAAAGAGTCCTTTGAGACCACCTTTCTTCACCTGCTCTGGAACCTCTCCTGTAAATGCTTCTATGGCGGACATCTCTCCTACCACCATAAGAAGCTGATTGGGTAGGAGTCGGTAATCTGCACCAAATAACTGGTTCAACTTACCACCCTCACGTATTCCAACAATATTCACACCCCACTTATTTCTTAAGTCGGCCTCGGACAAGGTTTTATTTACTACCTTTTCTGGTACCTTTATCTCAACCATAACAAGACCATCTCCAATTGGGAAAAAGCTCTTAAAGTTATCACTAATAATAATAGGAGCCATCTGCTT
>CAYWUD010000622.1:0-1230 GCA_964461355.1 uncultured Pseudomonadales bacterium
TCTGCACCTAATAACTTAGTTATCCGTGGAAGTATCTCATTATGGAGCATTGGTACCATCTCTCTTGGTGGGCCAGGGAGTACTCCTATATACTTTTCTTGTTCCGTAGTTATCCACATACCAGGAGCAGTTCCGTGGTCATTGTGTAAAGGTTCAGCTCCCTCTATAATATAAGCTTGTCTCTTGTTTATCTCAGGTATCTCCACCATGGGGTACCTGTCTTGAATAGTTTGCCAAAGGTCCTCTCTTAAGAGAAGTTTATGTTTTAGAGCTAGAGCTATGCCTTCTCGTGTGCAGTCATCTAATGTTGGCCCCAAACCTCCACTTACCATAATAATATCTGCAAGAGAAAGTGCATTTTCTACGGTATGTTGTATGACCTCCTGTGTATCTGGAATAGTAAAAACCTCAACTGTTGAAACTCCTAAGCTAAAGCATTGAGATGATATGTAGGTGCTGTTTGTATCCTGTACTTTTCCTTGGAGAAGCTCGTCTCCCACAGAAATAATGGCAAGTTGTATTGACTGTTTCATGCTCATGAGTATAGGAAAGAAGAGGATTCTTGAACAGTAGTTTTTATGTAAGTAGAAGCAAAACTATATAATTTAGGAGTAATAATAAGAGGAGGTGTATATGGATCTGCAAACAGTATTGGCAATAGATGGGATAGCGCCTGGGTGTAGTCGTAAAAAATATAAACTTTGGAAGTATGTAAAAGCGAGTGGATGCTCTTTTGATACACTGAGTACCTCCAGTATAGAACAATGCATTGGGTTCTCAAAGTATCCACCCATTCCCAAGAAGCTTATGCAACGAGCAGAGCGGCTCGAAAAACTCCTAAGAACCAAACAAATTAACCCAATTGTCTTTACCAATCCGCAATATCCAACACTTTTAAAAGAGATATACGATCCACCCTTTATGCTGTATGTGCAAGGGAGTATTCCTACAAAGGACTCTATAGGTATTGTGGGGTCACGTAGAGTTCCTCTAGAAGCTGAGGGGGCTGCCTTTGCTATGGGGCTAGAAGCATCCTGTGGAGGAGTGCCTGTGGTTTCTGGTTTTGCACGGGGTATTGATATGGCTGCTCATAGAGGTGCAATTCGTGGAGGTGGAAAAACCGTAGCTGTTTTAGGTTCAGGGCATGGCTATATCTCACCCAAAGGGCACCGTAGATATGTGAGCTCTCTTATTGAGTATGGTGGTGCTGTTGTTTCTGAGTACGCACCT
>CAYWUD010000623.1:0-1215 GCA_964461355.1 uncultured Pseudomonadales bacterium
TCCTCGCTGTAATTGCGCTCGAGGCGTTCAAGATCAAGCTCATAGCCCCAGCCATAGACAAAGGGCCCGACCCACGCCCCCTGATCGAACCAGTGCACGCGCTGCGGCGGCGAGTGAATAAAATCGGTATGGCGGCTATGCAGGCCATAGGGTGCGAGAAATTCGGCTACCACGATCATCAGATACAACAGCAGCAGGAACAGACCGCTGATCAGGGCCAGGCGGTGACGCTTGAAGCGCCACCAGATCAGTTGCCACTGCGAGGCACGGTAGTAGCGTTCCTGCTCCGCCGTCAGCTGTGGCTGCTGCTCCGGATCGTAGGGCTCGATGGATACGTAGTGGGCGTTGGCCGGCAAGCGGGTCATCGTGCACCCTCCGCGCCAAGCCGGATGCGCGGATCCAGCAATACCAGGGCAAGATCTGAAATCAGTACGCCCACCACGGTCAGGCTGGCGAGAAACATCAGAAACGATCCGGCCAGGTACATGTCCTGACTCTGCAAGGCACCCAGCAGCAGAGGCCCTGTCGTCGGCAACGAGAGTACCAGTGCCACGATCTCGGCCCCGCTGACGATCCCCGGCAGCATATTGCCGATATCACTGATAAAAAAGTTCATCGACATGCGAAACGGATACCGCAGCAGCAAGCGCCCTTCCGACAAGCCCTTGGCCCGTGCCGTGATCACATAGGGCTTGTGCAGCTCGTCGAGCAGATTGGCCCGGACCCGACGGATCAGTGCGGCCGTGCCGAAGGTTCCGATCACCAGGACCGGGATCCACAGGTGTTCGAGTACCGAAATCAGCTTGGCAACCGACCAGGGCTGATCGATAAAACGGGCGTCCATCAGCCCGCCGATCGAGGTGCCGAACCAGACGTTGGCCAGATACAGCAGCACCAGAGCCAGCAGAAAATTGGGCGTGGCCAGCCCCAGAAAACCGAGCAGCGTCAGTCCGTAATCGCCCCAGCTGTACTGATGCGTAGCCGAATAGATGCCGATCGGAAAGGCAATCAGCCAGGTCACCGTGATGGTCAGAAAGCTGATCAGAATCGTCAGATACAGCCGGTCGCCGACCAGCTCCTTGACCGGCATGTTGTATTCGAACGAGTAGCCCGGATCGCCCTGCAGCAGATTGCCGACCCAGGTCAGGTACTGACGCCACGGGGGCTGATCGAGCCCGTATTCACGGCGCAAAAATTCGATATGGGCCTGATCCA
>CAYWUD010000624.1:0-1214 GCA_964461355.1 uncultured Pseudomonadales bacterium
CAGGCCGAGGCCTGCTCCGGAGCCGAAGCGCTCGCCAGTGCATCGTCGGATGGGCTGATCGCCGGGCACAGGCTTGAATACAGGGCGCACAGCACACTGGCCAGAACGACCAGTACGCCGATCCAGGGCGTCCAGCTGACCGAGGTCAGCTGTACCACCAACCCGCCGAGCAGGGCGCCCAGGGCCACGCCAAGGTGCATGGCACTGTTGTTGACGCCGATACTGACCCCCGCGTTGGTGCGGTCGGACTGGATCAGATAATTCTGCACGATCGGAGAGATGGTCCAGCTCAGCCCGCCCCAGAGCATCATGCAGGGCACAAAGAGCCAGAGATGCGCAAGCGAAAAGGGAATCGCCCCGAGAAACAGCATAAAGACCAGCGGTACCGAGATCAGTGCTCGTGTCGGCCCCAGGCGATCGGACAGCCAGCCGCCGAAATAGCCGCCGCTGATCGCCGCGGCACCAAACAGGAAGTAGTAGGTGGTCAGGTCGGCCTTGCTGGCGCCGATTTCGCTCTGCAGATAGGGGGCGAGAAAGGCAAACAGCACAAAATGGCCGCCGATCATCAGGATCGACACCAGCTGCGCACTGAGCAGCTTGGCATTGCGCAGGTGGGCGGCGTAGCGTGCCAGCGGGATGCGTCCGCCTCCCCCGGTCACTGCTGGCAGCATTTTCGGGGCCAGCACACAGAGCAACAGTGCCAGCAGGGCGATAAAGGTAAAGGGTGCGCGCCAGCCGAACGCGTTACAAAACAGCAGGCCGACCGGCACCCCGAGCACCAGTGACCCACTGATGCCCATAAACACGATACCGATCGCACGGCCCTTGTAACGGGCCTCTACCAGTTCGGTCGCCAGGGTGGTGACCAGCACCACAATCAGCGCACAGCTGGCCGCCGACAGAATCCGCATGGTAAAGAGCACGCCATAGCTGGGGCTGAGTGCCGAGCACAGATTGCCGAGACAGAAGGTCAAAAGCGCGGCCCGCAGCAGAGGCAGACGCGGGTATTGCGCCGTGGCAAAAAGCAGCAGCGGCGCGGCCAGGGCATAGGTCAAAGAAAACACCGTGGTCAGCTGGCCTGCGGCACTGATGGAGACATTCAGGTCGGCGGCAATAAAGGGCACGATGCCCCCGGCCAGGTTTTCATCCATGCCAGTGGCAAAGGTGATCAGGGCCAGCAGATAGATCCTTGGATTCATGGCGGCAGATACTCG
>CAYWUD010000625.1:0-1208 GCA_964461355.1 uncultured Pseudomonadales bacterium
CCTACTCCAAGTAAGTCATCGCCGCTGCAAAAAAGCGCCCTCGGGCGCTTTTTTTATACCTTGCGGCCACACCGATCATCTCAGAACAGCTGATCGAGCTCTACACGACCACCGGAGCGCGGCGCACTGATACGGACCGGCAAGCCAAGCTCGGCATCAAGCTCCTCAAGCGCCCGCGCCATGCTGATCGCATCGGGATACCCCTGATCGGCCAGCAGCTTCATCAACTCGGCTTCGGGGTCGATGGACGTATCACGCCGATCTTCGGTCAACGGCTCATGGGCCTCGAGATAATACTCCCCCCCACGCAAACCGAGCTTATAGGCCTGATTCATCACCCGTACCGCCGTGCCCGGTCGCACCAGCGAAAACAGGTGCTCGATATGATCGGGATACAGCCGAATGCAGCCATGACTGACCCGCATCCCCACCCCATAGGCCTTGTTGGTGCCATGAATCAGATAGGCGCCGGTTGTAAAACCAAGACGCAAGGCAAACAGACCCAGCGGATTATCCGGCCCTGCGGGTATGACCGGCGGCAGAATATCACCGCGCGCCGCATGCTCGTCACGAATCGACTGCGGTGGCGTCCAGGTCGGATTGGCCACTTTCTGGGTAATACGCGTTGTACCGAGCGGCGTCGACCAGCCCAGACGCCCGATACCGATCGGATAGATCAATACCTGCCCAAGATCGGGCAGATAATAGAACACGCGAAGCTCGGCCAGATTGACCACAACACCGGTTCTCGGGCCCGGCGGTAATACGATCTGCGTCGGCAACACAATCCGCGTGCCCTGACCGGGCAGTAATGGATCAACCCCCGGGTTGGCCGCGATCAGATTCAACAGTCCGATCCCTTCCCGCCGTGCCACCTCGGCAAGCGTATCGTCAGCACGGGAAAAGGTGTAACGGAGATTCCCCACCACCGAATCGCCGTTTTCCGGCAAAAAATAGGTTTCAGCCCGAGCCGGCACCGCCGCCCCCAGAACCAACCCCAGCCAAACGGCTACCGCAACTAAGACCTTCACACCTGTAACCAACCCAACATCCAAAAGGGCTATTCTCGCACGCCCCAGCGCCTTGCCATAGCCCAGCCACACACAAAAAACGGCGCCCGAGGGCGCCGTTTTCGTACTAACCGATCCAGGATCGCTTAGAAGTGGTATTTAACCAGCAGCTGCAGAGCCTGTTGGTCAACACCATCG
>CAYWUD010000626.1:0-1204 GCA_964461355.1 uncultured Pseudomonadales bacterium
CGTCGACAACATCTACCGTTACACTCTGGCAGGTACCGAAGTATCGGCACTGCTGGGTCGTATGCCGTCTGCGGTAGGTTACCAGCCGACTCTGGCGGAAGAGATGGGTGTACTGCAGGAGCGGATCACCTCTACCAAGACCGGTTCCATCACTTCTATCCAGGCGGTCTACGTACCGGCGGATGACTTGACCGACCCGTCTCCTGCGACCACCTTCTCGCACTTGGATGCGACCGTGGTACTGTCCCGTGACATCGCTTCTCTGGGTATCTACCCGGCGATCGATCCGCTGGCGTCCACATCCCGTCAGCTGGATCCGCTGGTCATCGGTCAGGAGCACTACGACGTAGCCCGTGGCGTACAGTCTGCACTGCAGCGCTACAAGGAGCTGAAGGACATCATCGCGATTCTGGGTATGGACGAACTGTCCGCCGAAGACAAGCAGGTGGTGGCCCGTGCCCGTCGTATCCAGAAGTACATGTCCCAGCCGTTCTTCGTCGCCGAAGTGTTCAACGGTTGCCCGGGCGTGTTCGTACCCCTGAAGGAAACCATCCGTGGCTTCAAGGGTATTCTGGCCGGCGAATACGATCACCTGCCGGAGCAGGCGTTCTACATGGCCGGTAGCATCGACCAAGTCGTCGAAGCCGCCAAGTCCCTGTAAGTTGAGCGGCCGGGCCCTGTGCCCGGCCCAGGCCCACTGAGCGAATAAGGGTATCTGCCATGGCGATTTCCGTTCATTGCGATATTGTCAGCGCCGAAGAGGAACTGTTCTCTGGCCTCGTCGAGATGGTCATTGCAACCGGTTCCATGGGTGAACTGGGTATTGCCCCGGGTCACACCCCGCTGCTGACCGAGCTGGTGCCGGGGCCGATTCGTCTGGTTCAACAGGGTGGCTCCGAGGTGGTGTTTTACATCTCCGGGGGTTACCTCGAAGTTCAGCCCAGTGCCGTCAAGGTGCTGGCCGACACCGCGCTGCGTGCAGGCGATGTCGATGAAGCCGCTGCCCTGCAGGCGAAAAAGCTGGCTGAACAGGAACTGGCGAATCAGAAGGGCGAGTTTGACTACTCGCGTGCTTCGATGGAGCTGGCCGAGGCGGTTGCCAAGCTGCGTACGGTAGAACGCTACCGTCGTCAGGCAGGCAAGTAAGTCGCGAGCTCCAGCTGGCAAAAAAACGGCGCATTCTGCGCCGTTTTTTTATGCCTGT
>CAYWUD010000627.1:0-1198 GCA_964461355.1 uncultured Pseudomonadales bacterium
CGTTCTGTCCAAAGAAGAAGGTGGTCGTCACACCCCGTTCTTCAAGGGCTACCGTCCGCAGTTCTACTTCCGTACTACTGACGTAACCGGTTCTATCGAACTGCCGGAAGGCGTAGAAATGGTTATGCCGGGCGACAACGTTCAGATGACTGCTACTCTGATCGCTCCGATCGCTATGGAAGAAGGTCTGCGCTTCGCGATTCGTGAAGGTGGCCGTACTGTAGGTGCTGGTGTTGTTGCCAAGATCATCGAGTAATCGGTGATCGGCTGACGCCGACGCTACAAACAGAAAGAGGGTGGTGCGGAAATCCGCATTGCCCTCTTTTTGTACAATTGTTGACACCCCCTTGGGGGGTGGATAGAATTGCGCCTCCTTAAACGTGGCCAACATGGCTTGTGCCACTTGTTCTTTAATCTTGGAGTTAAGGTTCGATGCAAAATCAACAAATTCGCATCCGCCTGAAGGCGTTTGATCATCGCCTGATCGATCAGTCCACTCAGGAAATCGTGGAAACTGCCAAGCGCACCGGCGCTCAGGTTCGTGGCCCGATTCCGCTGCCGACCAAAAAAGAACGTTACACCGTTCTCATCTCCCCTCACGTAAACAAAGATGCTCGTGACCAGTACGAAATCCGTACTCACAAGCGTCTGCTGGATATCGTTGAGCCGACCGAGAAGACCGTTGACGCTCTGATGAAGCTGGACTTGGCCGCGGGTGTTGAAGTGCAAATTAGCCTCGGCTAATTGCCAAGTTCTCACTGGAATCCTTCTTTGTGGGAGCTGTGTAACGCTCTGAAATGGGCGGCCATAGCGGGTTACAGCCCCGTACACATGAGAGGTTTTATATGACTATTGGATTAGTCGGTAAGAAGTGCGGCATGACCCGCATCTTCACCGAAGACGGCGTATCTCTGCCGGTTACCGTTATCGAAGTCGAAGCCAACCGCATCGCACAGGTTAAGAGCCTGGCTGTTGATGGTTACGCTGCGATTCAGGTAACTACTGGCAAGAAAAAGGCATCTCGCGTGTCCAAGCCGGAAGCAGGTCACTTCGCCAAGGCGAGCCTGGAAGCAGGTCGTGGTCTGTGGGAATTCCGCGTTGATGCGGATGCAGAATACAAGGTTGGTGACGAGCTGGGCGTATCCCTGTTCGAAGCTGGCCAGAAGGTTGACGTAACTGGTCAATCCAAAGGTAAGGG
>CAYWUD010000628.1:0-1190 GCA_964461355.1 uncultured Pseudomonadales bacterium
ACGAAGTTCCTGAAGTTGAGAAAATCAACAAGAATCCAGGTGCTATCTGGATTGGAGCTAAAGTTACTTTCTAATTGATGTAATTAATTAAAGTACTTATTAAGGCACTCCTTTATGGAGTGCCTTTTTTTGTGTTTAGGTGTTGTGATATGCCTTCACATACGGTAATACTATGGGCATCTTCTTAGTAGCTACTCTCTCAGATATGATAAAGAGCTCTTTATAAAGCTATATATGTTTGTAGTATTAAAGAATTACTCCTTTCTCTCCGTATCGCTTTGTTGTCCTTTATCATTGCTCACACAAATGGGTATTCTTTAAATATCCCTTATCTATTGCAGCACTAGGGTAGGTGAGTGAGTTTCTGGTTATAGGTACATTGTACTCATAACAAGGAGCTCATATAAAAATTAATGGGTTATGGATCCCACTTCTATCTGAGAACCATGTATAACGGTGACTAAAAGTATGTAGGTGCACCACCGCCAAGCTAGGTACAATACCCTTAAGTGTATACAAATGAGGTTGGTGCATAGGTTTTACAGAAGAGTTTATTTTATAATAAGGAGTATGATAAGATGTGCTCTTTAAAAGTATCGCTTAGGGCAAAAATATGGCCATTAGTGCTTACACATAATGGCCAGTTTGTAAACGTTAAAGGGATTACAAAGGATATAACTCTGTGATGTTACATACTAAAGTCTTCACCCAAGTATATTGTTCTTGCTACATCACTCTGTAGTATCTCATCTAGGTTTCCCTGTACTAGAATATGTCCTTGGTTAATAATATAAGCTCTATCTGTTATCTGTAGAGTGTCACGAATATTGTGGTCTGTAATAAGTATTCCAATATTTCTTTTTACAAGTATTGCAATCATCTGCTTAATATCACTTACTACAATTGGGTCTAGTCCGGCAAAAGGTTCATCAAGCAATAGGAATTTTGGATTTGTTGTAAGGCTACGGGCTATCTCTGTACGCCTTCGCTCTCCTCCAGAGAGGGTGTCTCCATACTGCTTTCTTACTCGTTGTAGACTAAAATCCTCAATCAACTCTTCCATCATCTGTATTTTCTGCTTTTTATTAATATCTCTTCTTGGTTCAAGGAGAGAGTAGATATTCTGCTCTACTGTAAGTTTTCTAAAGATTGAACTCTCCTGTGGCAGGTATGATATTCCCAGATGTGAC
>CAYWUD010000629.1:0-1189 GCA_964461355.1 uncultured Pseudomonadales bacterium
ATGGCAATCCCTGATATCGCTTGGACTAGTAGTAGTTCTTCCGCTGTAATGTTGAGTCCCCGTGGCGAGTTTTGTGGTGTTCTTGGTCTTGAGCCTATAACATCTCTAAGAATAACCGCCACCTCACTAGACGGATTAGGAATCTCAACGGATTTTTTGATAAGCGTAGTTGATTCTAGTGATGGGACAAATAGCACAACGCCCAGTGAACCCACCGATAAAACAGATTCAGGTAACACTGGTAACGAAGAGCCTCCTCCACCAGAGGAACCCCCAATAACAGACCCCGTGTATGATGCATCCGCATTTGTAACCATTTGGAGTGTTCCTGAGGGAGAGACTGTTTTTCTTCCCCTAGATCCCACGAGTAATTATGATATAACTATAGATTGGGGTGATACGGTAGGGAGTGTGAGTAATAGCCTATTTCCAGAGAAGTATCAGCTAGCAAGTAAGTTAGGTACTCTTTTTGACGAAAGTGTTACACCAAGTGTCGATACCTCTCATCAGTATGAGAGTGCAGGGGAGTACACTGTTGTGATTACGGGGAACCTAGACTTTCGGAATTGGTCTTTTAAAGAGTACCCCTATTCAAAGGATCTCTTAGTGAAGATAGAGCAGTGGGGAGATGCAGATTTTTCCACAACAGCCGATGCTTTTTACGGGTGTTCTAGCTTAGCAGATATGCCCGCACTGGATGCCTCTATTTTTGGAACTGACATGAGTTATCTGTTTTACGGAGCCTCATCTTTTAATGGTGACATAAGTGATTGGGATGTGAGTGGCGTAAAAAATATGGACTATCTTTTTGCGGGAGCAACCTCCTTTAACGGAGATATAAGTGGCTGGGATGTTGGGCAGGTTCTCAGTATGAACTCCATGTTTGAGGGGGCAACCTCCTTTAACGGAGATATAAGCAACTGGGATGTTGGTAAGGTTCTTGATATGAACTCTATGTTTGAGGGTGCCACCTCTTTTAACGGAGACCTAAGCAACTGGGATGTTGGGCAAGTTCAAGATATGGGATCTATGTTTTCCGGAGCAATCTCCTTTAACAGTGATATAAGCAACTGGAATGTTGGACAGGCTCAAGATATGAACTCTATGTTTGCAGGAGCTGTACTATTTAATCGCAATATTGGTGGTTGGATTGTTACAAAGGTTCGTGATATGAGCTCTATGTTTCAGG
>CAYWUD010000630.1:0-1188 GCA_964461355.1 uncultured Pseudomonadales bacterium
GATTTCATCAGTATTGTGGTCTTTGTATTTCAGACCCGTTACGCGTTTGCCATCGCCCACAACTTCAGCTGTTTGCGCCATGGTAATGATGTCGATATTTGGTAGCGAGTTTGCTTTGTTAATCAGAACTTGGTCTGCGCGCAAGACGTCTGCAAACTCCAGTACCGTTACGTGTTCAACAATACCGGCTAGGTCGATCGCTGCTTCGATACCCGAGTTACCACCACCGATCACCGCGGTTTTCTTTCCTTTAAACAACGGACCGTCACAGTGAGGGCAGTACGCCACACCTTTGTTGCGATATTCCTGTTCACCCGGAACGTTCATTTCACGCCAGCGAGCTCCTGGGCTCAAGATAACGCTTTGGCTCTTCAATGTTGCGCCGCTTGCAAGTTGAACGTGGATTAGACCATCTTCAGTGTGTGCTGCGCCCATAATTTTTTCTGCTTGCTGCTCTGTGACAACGTCAACGTCGTACTCCTTCAGGTGCTCGCCTAGGTCTGCTGCTAGCTTAGGACCTTCAGTGCGTTTGACTGAAATAAAGTTTTCGATCGCCATGGTGTCCATAACCTGGCCACCAAAACGCTTTGCTACCACACCTGTACGAATGCCTTTACGCGCCGCGTATAGAGCCGCTGCGCTACCACCAGGACCACCACCCACAACAAGTACGTCGTATGGGTCTTTTTCGTCCAGTGCTTTCGCTGCTTTCTCACTTGCGCTGTCGTCGACTTTGTTAAGGATTTCAGTTAACGACATACGGCCTTGACCGAAGAGTTCACCATTAACAAATACGCTTGGTACCGCCATGATATCGCGCTGTTTCACTTCGTCTTGGAACAGGGCGCCGTCGATCATGGTCGCTTTAATTTTCGGGTTGATCGCTGCCATCATATTGAACGCTTGCACAACGTCAGGACAGTTCTGACACGACAGAGAAATAAAGATCTCGACGTCTAGCTCTTTGTCTAGCGCTGCGATTTGCTCGATAACTTCTGGCTCAAGCTTAATTGGGTGACCTCCGGAGTGGAGAAGAGCAAGAACCAACGAAGTAAACTCGTGTCCCATTGGCAAACCGGCAAACTGCAGAGACGTTCCTTTGCTTGGGTTTGTCACCTTCATCACTGGCTTACGTGCGCTGGCTTGGTCGTCGCGTTCAACAGTAATAAAGTCACTCAGTTCTGCAAT
>CAYWUD010000631.1:0-1186 GCA_964461355.1 uncultured Pseudomonadales bacterium
CAGTAAAAGGGGTATCACCTTCCTTTACCCTCTCTTTACGTGGAGAGGATAAGCTTATGATAAACCCTTTGCAGGGAGAGTGGAATCAGCAAATAGTAACGACTGGGAGCTCTCAAGAGATTCTTTTGCAGCCTCTTCTGCATTCCGATACTTCCGCTGTTGCAGAGTGTCTCTTCGGAAATGAACGTATAAGGATTGTTGCAATCTCCTCAGCACATTCGGTGGGGTTTTGGAAAGATGGGAATACGGTATTTTTGGGAGGGAAGGATGTTCTTCTTCTTGATACGGGAGTGAGAGTTCTCTCTGAATCCTTAGATGAGAAAGGGGTGTTTTGGAATCATAATAGAGGAGTCTTTGAAGGTGGTCAGATATTGCCGAGTCATCAGGAAACTATCCCATCTGTTACTCCCAAATGTGAGATTCTTTCATGGAACCCCTTTGATCAATTTGGGTTGCCTCAAAAGGAGTCTCTTGCAAGCACTTCTCTTGCAGGATTCCCCATACAGGGTATTTCTCCATTAGAGGCAGGGCGAGTTATCTATCAGCTTACCCAGAATGCAACACTATACTTTCAAGGGAAAAAGGTTGCTCGATTTGCTGCTGGATCTGGAGATGTGTCTCTTAAAAGGGGTGTCGTAAAACGTATCTCTCAGGGGGCAGCTTCTCTCGGTACCTCCACATCACCCCTGAGGTTGGACCCCCCTTCCGCAGGTATTGTGTGCGTAGAGGTTGAAGACGCTCGAGGAAATAGAAGTAGGTTGTATGGAGGTGAGTTGCCACCTAGTGGTGATGGAGTAACGCCTGTGTGTATAGGTGAGTACCGTATTGTTCTTAAAGGAATGGTCTGCTCTGAAAGGTGTAAAGATTACCGCTTGTATCTTCAATATGTAGGAGATAAGGCGGAGTTACGTATGAATGGTAGGTTGGTAGCCGACCACTTTAATCAAGGATTGCCATGGATGGTTAGCCTTAATAGAATTTGTGAAAAAGCATCATCCCTAAGTGGTGAGCCATACCCATCATCACTCGAGCTCTCTATTTTCTCAAGGGATTCGAGAAAAAAGGTGTATATCGAAGGTGGACTAGGGCTAGAGGAATTGCAAAAGCAGGAACTTCTATCCGTTGAAATACAACCACTTTATGAAACACTCTTTATAAGAGATGGGCAAAATGATATAGACTCTCC
>CAYWUD010000632.1:0-1185 GCA_964461355.1 uncultured Pseudomonadales bacterium
TTAGTGCACATAGCAAAGTAAAAGGAAACAAAATCACAAAGCTAGCTTCTAAAACACCCAAAACCTTAGCTTGCTGAACATGTGAAACGACGTTCGAAACTGCACAATAGATGCCTGAAACAATAAATGCCATAAATACTTTTTTCTTGCTAAAACCTTTATAGATGCTCAATTTATAGCTAAGAACTATGATTGGTAGCAATAACGCAACAATATTATTTCCCTGAAACATAGGGATTGAAAATTCCCTTCCCACGTATATAGAGAAAAAAACCAGCACAAGATAGCTAGCTAATGACAATACTGCATATTTTACCATTACTTCCGCCTTACAATCCCTGCTAATGTGATTTGAATAAGTAGCAACTGTTTAACTGATGGAAAGCTAACGCCGCGTTAAGGCGTGACGTGATGCGTGCCATACTGTGAGCGAAGCGAAACTGGCACGCGTTGCGGAATCGCTCTTAAACGCCTTGTTATACGCGTGCTTCCGACCAAACTGCAAACTCATTACCACTTGGCTCCAAGAAATGGAAACGACAACCACCTGGAAACTCAAATATTGGGCGAATAACATCACCGCCATTTTGAACTACTTTATTTAAAGTCGCTTCTATGTCAGCGCTGTAGAAAACCAAAAGGGCTCCGCCGGTATTTGTTTGACTACAGCTATCGGCTTTAAAGAAGCCTCCGTCTAAACCTTGATTTGAAAAAGCTGCATATTCAGGTCCATAGTCGACGAACTCCCAGTCGAAAACTGAAGTGAAGAATGATTTTGTTGACTCTATGTCCTTTGCTCCAAACTCTACATAATTAAGCTTTTCATGCTGATTCATCTGTCGACTCCCTGTTGATGTACCTGACAAGCGTATAACGCCTTGTTAAGGTGTGAGGCGCACAATACCGAAGCCTACGCATACCACCTTAACCACTAAACGCAACGCATAGCAAAAATGCCACGCGTGCCGAATCACTCTTGAACAATTTGTTATGCATATTTCACACAGGTGCGCCAAAACTCCAAATCTTGAGGTGTGACTTTGTCACCCCAACCTTCGTTTTGTGAAAACAATGAGAACTTGAACGGTGTTAAAACCGGCAGTTGTTCTATGCCACTTGCTGAAATGACACTTTCAAGTGCAGCCATTGATTGTTCGTTTTCAGCCACTCCCCAAAAACTACCCC
>CAYWUD010000633.1:0-1184 GCA_964461355.1 uncultured Pseudomonadales bacterium
AGACCCACAGCCTTACGGTGTTGTGGGAGATCTCTCCTTTCGTTCTCTTTCGGGGATTGTGACCCACCTTCTATCTCTTACTTCTGGAGGGATTGGGGTGTTTTTACTAAAACCACAGTTTGAAGTAGATAAAACACCGCAGTTTGATGGGATTGTTCGAGAAATTTCTGAGCTACAACAAATCTGTATTCGTACAATTCAGAATCTCTTTTCCGAAGGAGTGTATACATACCAAATAGAGCCATCTTCTATGAAAGGGCGGCGAGGGAACCAGGAGTTTTTACTCTATTTGGGTACTCAGCCTGTAGATACCCAGATAGAACCCATGGTTTTAGATTGTATAGCAAAGATCTCTTAGGTTAATTTCTATATCTCTCTCTGTTTATATACGATTCAGTATAGACAGTAATGGGAAATTTTGATACCTTTTTATCTATGAAAATGCCTGTTTCCGATAAAGTACTTCGAAGGATCATTTTCCCTGTTGCCCTTATTATAATGGTGTTGGGAGTTGTCTTTCTTTTCTCTCCCTCCTCCTCTCAGGGTGATACCTCTGCGCTGCTTCAGGAGAGTACACCAAATACTTCAGTAGAGACACTCTCCTATACTCCAGTGCCAGCACTCTCAGAATATTATAATGAGCGGTACAATATGCGGGTGAATAATCTGTACTTTTATAAAGAAGGCACCGCTGGCTCTATACTTATGGAATCTGTTGAGCGTCCGGTATTTTATTTAGATACCGTTGAGGTTGCAACCATGGAGGCACTTTTTGCTGGGCTTACGGAGCAGGAGGTACTTGGTAATAATCTATTTACAATGATACCCCCAGTAATCTCTTTAGATATATCTTTAGCCTATGCAAACCTTTCGGTAGATATGCAACTGGAAGAGATGCCCTCTGAAGAGCTACTTCCTTATATACTTTACCAGATTGTTGCTACTGGCTTACAGTTTGACTATGTGCAGGGGGTAAATGTGCTTATTAATGGAAGGACCGTATCCTTTTCTTATGGTACAGAACAGTATAAAGCTCCCTTCTCTTCGATTATTTTACCCGTTTTAGAGGGCGTAATCTTCTAAAACCCTATAAAACTGACCATTCTAGGGGGGGTAAATGGCAAAAACAATGAAATTTATACTTGCCAAGCTATTATAATTCTGTTACTCTGGTTCTGTGAATA
>CAYWUD010000634.1:0-1167 GCA_964461355.1 uncultured Pseudomonadales bacterium
GAGTTTTCAGGGTCTTTTCAGCCGGCAGGTCGAACTGGGCGCAGAGTTCATCGATGGTCTTGGCGTTCGGGGTGTCGACCAGCTCAAGTTGCTGGCTCGGCGCGGCGCGTTCTGTTTCACGCGGCAGGGCCTCGGCCTTTTCGATGTTGGCGGCGTAATCGGAACCGGTGGAGAAGGCGATCGCGTCTTCACCGGATTCGGCCAGCACGTGGAATTCGTGCGAGCCGGTGCCGCCGATGCTGCCGCTGTCCGCCTCTACCGGACGGTAGTTGAGGCCGAGGCGATCGAAGATGCGGCAGTAGGTTTCGTGCATCACGCGGTAGGTGTCTTTCAGACAGGCTTCGCTGGTGTGGAAGCTGTAGGCGTCCTTCATGATGAATTCACGTGAACGCATAACGCCGAAACGCGGACGGATTTCGTCGCGGAATTTGGTCTGGATCTGATAGAAGTTGGCCGGCAGCTGCTTGTAGCTTTTCAGCTCGTTGCGGGCCAGATCGGTGATCACTTCTTCGTGGGTCGGGCCGACACAGAATTCACGGTTGTGGCGATCATTCACGCGCAGCAGTTCCGGGCCGTATTGCTCCCAGCGACCGGATTCCTGCCACAGCTCGGCCGGCTGGATGGCGGGCATCAGCACTTCCTGAGCGCCGGAGCGGTCCATCTCCTCGCGGACGATCCGTTCGACCTTGCGCAGGGTGCGCAGGCCCAGCGGCAGCCAGGTGTAGAGACCGGAAGCGAGTTTACGGATCATGCCCGAGCGCAGCATCAGCTGATGACTGATCACGACGGCGTCAGCGGGGGTTTCTTTCAGGGTGGACAGCAGGTATTGGCTGGTACGCATGGTTGCCGATGAATCCCAAGGTGAGTGAACTAAACGGCTGATTTTAAGGGGCGTGCGCGCAGATTGCACCTCTCGTGGCGAACCCCGGGACAAAAAACCGGTATTTTTCCGTGCGCGGTAAAGGCGGTTGCCTGAATCTGTGAATCGGGGGAGTATCGCATGCGTATGATTTCTTCAAGGATGCCTTGCATGGACCTGTTTGAGCTTGACCCGCGTCTGGTTGCCGATACGCATCTGATCGGTGATTTTCCGCTGTGCCGTCTGCTGCTGAGTAACGATGCCAATTACCCCTGGTTTATCCTGGTGCCGCGCCGTGCCGGTGTGCA
>CAYWUD010000635.1:0-1166 GCA_964461355.1 uncultured Pseudomonadales bacterium
GGAGTACCAACTGTTCGAGAAGTAGAGCATCTTAGGATTTTCAATTATTCTTGACTGGGTAAAGAATAAACCTCTTCTTATCCAAATTGACAACAAGATGCATCAGAATTTAACCCAACCAAGTTTTTCTCATGGAAACCTCTTTATCGGGATTAAATATAGCCTTTGGGTCTTTTTTTAGTTCATACACATACTGGCGTAATTTGGCAGCCCATTCCCAATCACTATACCGGTCATCAAACATTCCATAAGGAATAGGCTCCCCAACAGTAAAGGCCACTCTGTGTCCTGCCTGCCCAAACATTTCACCTACAAGATACATCATCTCAATATTAAACTTAATTCGAAACAGCCTGCGCCATCTGGCCACTCGGTAAAACTTATTACTATTTGCACCATCTACATGAATAGGAATAACATCTCTTTCATACTGACGAGATCTCTTAATAAAGCTTTTATGCCACTCTAAGTCTAGTATCTCTTTTCGGAACTTACGAGAACAGAGCCCCGCAGGGAATACAATAATGCTATCATCACTGGAAAAAGATTTTTCAATAAGCTTGAAGTACTCTCTATTAGACTGTTTATTCACTTTATTTACAGGAATAAACATATCTGCTAACTGTTTAATATTCAAAAGAAAGTCGTTTGCAACCATTCGGCACTTTCCAGGATATCGCTGACCTATAACTTTCATAAGAAGCATTCCATCAACCCCTCCAAGTGGATGGTTTGCAATAAAAAGTCCCCTACTCTGATTATCGAGATTTGTACTGTTAATAATCTCAAGATCTACAGGAATATTCTCAGAAAATACCTTCTCTAAAAAGTCGATACCCTCAAGATCACCAATATTACGAATAGTTTGATTAATCTGATCTACACATAATAACCTATGTAAATACCGCATTACAAACTTTGGAAGTGGTTTTGCTCCCTCCGGTCTTTTTGCAGCTATCACCTCATACAGATCAATTTCCTTCCCCAGTATCCCATTCTGAGATTCCATGTTATCTCCTTTTTAAAATTCCTGTGACGCCATTAACTTAAAAAAAGCATCACACTCACTGGTTTCTGGAAAATCTAAGTTAGTGTGCTGCTCTAAAAAAGAACGAGTATTTGTCTGCTTCACAAACCCCATAATTGAGGCAAGCGCCCTTAGGTAT
>CAYWUD010000636.1:0-1164 GCA_964461355.1 uncultured Pseudomonadales bacterium
GGTGAGCCCGGGCAGAATCTCGGCGCGCAGATAATTACGATCAAAGCGCGGATCGCCATTGCTCGGGTCCTCGACCCAGACCAGCCGATGGACTCGGGCATAGTCTTCCAGCGCCGCGCGCGGATAATCGAGCAGCGGCCGCCGCAGATGCCCCGCCCCCAGTGGCCGCGTCTCGGGCATGGCCGCCAGTCCGCGCGGACCGCTGCCACGACACAGCCGGTACAGCAGGGTTTCGGCCTGATCGCGCTGATGGTGTGCCATCAGCAGACAGTCACCGGCCTTCAGCACGCGGGCAAATACCTGATAGCGGGCCGCACGCGCCCGGGCTTCGAGATTATCATCCCCCGCCAGCGCCACCCGCTCGACCTGCAGCGGCACCGCCAGCGCACGGCAGACCCGGGTCACCTGTTCGACCCACTGATCGGCCTCGGCCTGCAGGCCATGGTGGATATGCAGGGCGCAGAGCGTTCCGATCGCACCGCGATCGCGCAGAGATGAGGCAAGGTGCAGCAGTACCGTGGAATCAAGACCGCCGCTGAAGGCGATCCAGACCACCCGTTGGGCAGACTCGGCAGGAAGACGGGACGCCAGCGCGTCGGGGGTAAGCAGGTGAGAAGCCATGGGGAAATGCCAGAAACCGAAAAGCCGGTGTAACCGTCTCAGGATAAAAGACTGTTCACACCGGCTTTGGTGAATAAGCCAACTTGTGATTGACCGATCACTGTTGCTGCCCTGTGGCAGCGGCGATCAGTCTACACCAATCGACGTCAGACGGCGATAGCGTTCGGCCACCAGTTCCTCGGGGGAGAGGCGGTCGAGTTCCTCGAGCTGAGCCAGCAGCTGATTCTTCAGTGCATCGGCCATCGCTTCGGGCTGACGGTGGGCACCGCCGAGCGGTTCGGCGACGATCTGATCGACAAAGCCGAGCTCCTGCAGACGCTGGGCGGTCAGGCCCATCGCCTCGGCCGCGGTAGAGGCGTATTCAGCGCTCTTCCACAGAATGGAGGCACAGCCTTCGGGGCTGATCACCGAATAGGTGGCGTACTGCAGCATCATCAGACGGTCGCAGACACCGATCGCCAGCGCACCGCCGGAACCACCTTCACCGATCACGGTGGCGATGATCGGCGTCTTCAGACGGCTCATCACCGCCAGGTTGTGGGC
>CAYWUD010000637.1:0-1161 GCA_964461355.1 uncultured Pseudomonadales bacterium
ACAATGGTAACGAAAAAACCTTTACCGCCCAGTACTTGCCAGAGGGGATAGATGCAGCTACTCTTGGATTAACACCTGATATAAAGTGGTCTGATAACTCCAGTCTTGCTACTGCAGCTAAGGCTAATGAGTACACAGGAACATTATCCACCTCTATTGTTGGTGCTTCCGTTCCTCTCGAAGAGGTTACTGGTGATGTGGTAATTACCAGTAGAGACCTAGTTACTGGACTCTCTGCAACACACAATGTTATTGTAGGAGCCCTTGATGTGATAGGTCCTGAGCATGCTAATAAAGGTGCCCTTGTAGATCTTGAGTTGGTACGGTACCCTCTTGAATATGGTACTCCTGCTAACTCTACATGGGTAGCAGATGATGATACCCATGTTTCAGTAGACTCCGTGACCGGTGGGAGTGGTGGTAAGGGATACCTTGCTGTAGCTAAGGCTAAAGCTTACCGTGAGCAGAACCTTGAGAGTAATGACCCTAATGGACTCTTTGATTCAGATGACCCTAACGATAAATGGATTATTCCTCCAGGTGATATTCTTGTAAGTGATCTTGATACTGGGCTTAACACTGTCCACGGAATTGAGGTTTCGCCAGATTATATGCTTATTACTGTAAAGAAGATGGATGGACTCTCTATTCCTGTAACTAATCCAAATATTCTGGTTGACTGGGATGGTGACGGAATCTACGCTAAGGGTGGTGGTTCTAGTAACACCTATAACCACCCAGGTGGTGAGGTGATTATTACCCAGCTTGCTGATGCCATAGACCTTACAAGTTGGAAATACCAAAATCCTGATCGTCTCCCTATGAGTGAGAGTATGGAAGATGTAAAACTCTGGGGGCATGCGGACTTTACTGATGCAGAACGAGCTTTTGAAGGATACACTGCACTCAAGCAGTTCTCCGCTACAACCTCTCCTACCCTTGGTGGTAATTTACAAAGGATGTTCTTGGGAACTACTCAGTTTACAGGAATAGGACTACAGTACTGGGATGTAGGTGCCGTAACCAGTATGCAAAGTATGTTTAACTCCTCCAAAAAACTTACGGGTCTCTATGAAGGAGAGGATGAAGAGGGTAACACTGTTACCAAAAACGTATTTACCGGTTGGGATGTACGTAATGTAACAACTGCCCGAGGTATGT
>CAYWUD010000638.1:0-1160 GCA_964461355.1 uncultured Pseudomonadales bacterium
ATCGACCTGGTGCGCTTTATTCAGCAGGAGTATCCGCAGTTGCCGGTCGCGATGTTGACCGCCTACGGCAGCATGGAAACGGCGATCGAGGCACTCAAGGCAGGCGCCTTCGACTTTGTCTCCAAGCCGGTTGAGTTGCAGCGTCTGCGTGATCTGGTGCAGACCGCGCTGAAATTGGGGCTGGAGTCCGAGCAGCGCGCAGGTACGCATCTGCTGCTGGGGGAATCGACGCCGATCGCATTGCTGCGTAAGCAGGTCAAGAAGCTGGCGCGAAGTCAGGCCCCGGTTTATATCAGCGGTGAATCCGGAACCGGCAAGGAGCTGGTGGCCCGGCTGATCCACGAGCAGGGGCCAAGATCCGATCATCCCTTTGTGCCGGTCAACTGTGGCGCCATTCCCTCCGAGCTGGTCGAGAGCGAGTTTTTCGGTCACCGCAAGGGCAGCTTCACCGGCGCCAGTAGCGACAAGCCGGGGCTTTTTCAGGCGGCCCACGGTGGCACGCTGTTTCTCGATGAAGTGGCTGATCTGCCGATCGCGATGCAGGTCAAGCTGCTGCGGGCGCTGCAGGAAAAGTCGGTGCGTCCGGTCGGAGCCGAACAGGAGGTGGCCGTGGATGTCCGGATTCTCAGCGCTACCCACAAGGATCTGGCTCAGCTGGTACATCGAGGTGAGTTTCGCCAGGATCTTTTCTACCGGATCAACGTCATTGAACTGCAGGTGCCGCCGCTGCGTGACCGCGGCGAGGATATTCTGATTCTGGCCAATCATCTGCTCGACAAGCTGGCACAGGAGTACGAGCTGCCAGCGGCCCGATTGAGCCGAGATGCCCAGCAGCAGCTGATGGCATATCCGTTTCCGGGGAACGTGCGCGAGCTTGAAAACATTCTGGAGCGGGCTTTTACCCTGTGTGAGGAAGATCTGATTCGTGCCGCAGACCTGCACCTTCCTTCACAGGGGCATGGCGCTTCTGTCCATGAGGGTGCGACCGAATCGCTGGGGATCGCCGAGGTCGACTCTCTGGAGGAGTATCTAGAGGAGATCGAGAAAAAGGCTATCGTCCAGGCGCTTGAGCGTACCAAGTGGAACCGTACCGCAGCCGCCAAACAGCTGGGGATGACCTTTCGTCAGCTGCGTTACCGGCTGAAAAAGCTCGGGATCGA
>CAYWUD010000639.1:0-1153 GCA_964461355.1 uncultured Pseudomonadales bacterium
AAGAACCTCTTATTGATGTAGCAGTAGAAATTCATGAAGGTAAGGAGGAGAGGTGAGTAAGATACCAGACACTGTTTTAGACCAGATCAATCTCAGGCTCAGTGCGGTAGATATTATTGGCGAACACGTCACACTCACCTCTAAGGGTGGCAAGCACTGGGGCTTATGTCCATTTCATCATGAAAAAACTCCATCCTTTTCAGTAGATGGCGACAAGAACCTTTTTTACTGCTTTGGATGCCATAAGGGAGGATCTATGATCACATTTCTTATGGATTTAGAAAATATTACCTTTCATGATGCGGTAGAAAAGCTTGCCGATAAAGCGGGAATTGTTATTCCAAAGTCAGATGGACCAATTTCTAAGCAAGAAGAGGAGTCTAAAAAGCTTTTTGATCTGTATGAAAAACTCACCTCAGCATTTCAATACATATTACACAATAGTCCCGAAGGAGAGAAAGCAAAAAGGTATCTTTCATCACGGGGAGTGAACAGTAAATCTATAAACAACTTTAGACTTGGCTACGCGCCGGCAGATATTAACTGGCTTTATAGGTTCCTTACTAAAAAAGGGTACTCCCCACAGTTTCTAAAAAACTCAGGGCTTTTCTCACAAAATCATCCCAAATACCCGCTCTTTGCAGGACGTATTATGTTTCCTGTTATTGATACAAGGCAGCGCGTCATTGCATTTGGAGGGCGAGATCTAACAGGGAGAGAGAAGGCTCCTAAGTATATAAACTCACCAGAATCATCTATTTATAGAAAGCGTTCCAATCTATTTGGACTTCACCGAGCTACCCAGTGGATGAGAAAAGAGGGGAAGGGTGTTCTCTGTGAGGGAAACTTTGATGTAGTGGCTCTTCACCAAGCAGGAATAGAAGGTGCCATTGCACCATTAGGAACTGCTTTTACAGAAAGTCAAGTGCAGGTATTAAAGCGTTACGTTTCCGAAATTGTCATATTTTTTGACTCTGATAACGCAGGTATACAGGCAACACTTAAGGCTATTCAACTTCTAGAGGCCCAGGGGATTGTGGCTATGGTCGTTTCAAACCAATCAGGTAAAGATCCTGCAGACCTCCTTCAGTCAGATGGGCCAAAGGGTGTCCAAAACCTTCTGGCACAACCAACCGGAGGAGTAGAGTACCTG
>CAYWUD010000640.1:0-1152 GCA_964461355.1 uncultured Pseudomonadales bacterium
CCCAAATATCAAAAAAACTCTTTTTTACTAAAAATCCAAACATAGAGAGATAGTACTTCATATTACACTCTTTCACAAGTCCAATAAATCATAGGGCAGCGAGTCTCCTGTAAATATACCATGTTCAAACCTTTATTACTCTTACTTATACTCATTTTACATATTTCTTACAGTGAGCCCGTATCCAAGATCATATTTGTCAACCTTAATAGTAATAGATTTTTTTACATGACTTACCGATACAATACTCTTGGTAATTGTAGCTTTCTTCCCATTATTTGAGGTAACTAAGGTTCCAAAATCATTCAAATTAGCCTCCCACCGTATAGGACCCAAATCAACATGAGAAGGAGAAGCAATAATCTCTATTTCTGCGTAGGTGTATTTATTCATCTTGAGCAGTCTATCATCTTGCTCCCATATCACACTATCATCATCAGGGCCGGTAATTTTCACAGATATGGATACATCGCGATACAGAGAGTTAATAATTGCCTCCGCAGTTATCTGCTTACTCCCCTGTGTAAGGGTTGCTATAACCGTACAGGTGCCCTCTTTTAAGGAGGTAAATGTAACGGTATCTCCCACGGTAGTACTTAAAGAACCCATAGTTGAATCTGAAACACGCCAAAGTATTGACGTACCTGGCTGGTTATGGTGTGCAGTGAGCTCAACTTGATCACCTGGTTGAAGAGAAGCATTTTGAACTGATAGAGAGATAGATGGCTCATACTGAGTGGTAACCTGACACTGTGCAGAGCTTCCATCAGGAAGAGATGCAGTTATAGTAGCAACCCCCGGTTTTTTTGCCAGAAGAGTAGCACTATTTCTATTTGTGGTTATAGTAAGTATTGAGGGATCATCTACACTCCATACAATTCGAGAGGGGTCCTCATCGGTATCTACCGTAAGTGTATCAAGAGCTCCAATATGGAGTACCATAAGAGTTTTAGATATTGAGATAAAGTACTCCATTTTTTTAACCACAACCTCTACCTTTCCAGAAATATTAAGCTTTGGGTGAGTCGCCGTAATCATAGAGGTTCCTTGAGACACTGCGTCTATAAGAACTCTCTCACCAGTTCCTACAATGGAAACAGATTGAGAACTACTACTCCATTCAATTTGAGATGCCTCAAGGGGGGTAAGGCT
>CAYWUD010000641.1:0-1142 GCA_964461355.1 uncultured Pseudomonadales bacterium
TTGGATGTTCATCGTAGGGGAGGGTAATAGTGTAGGGAGCTCTCCATAGGAGCGTATGAAGAGTGTTTTTCTCTAGAGTAGCCTTTGCGGTATCTCCATACGCTCTTACAAGACCTCCCACGCCCAGCTTCTTCCCTCCAAAGTATCGAATCACAATAATCGCTGTTTGGGTAAGTTCTCTTCCTTTCATAATATCTAATATAGGTCGTGCTGAACTTCCGTGAGGCTCTCCATCATCACTTAAACTCCAAGTAGCACCATCTTCTCCAAAAATTGCTGCATGAACAATATGGGTTGCTTTGGGATGCTCTTTCCAAAGCTCTTGCATCCATAGCTTTAGGGCGTCCTTTTCACACATCGGTTTACATATACCAATAAATTGTGATTTTTCTATTTCTAGTTCCGCCTTACTTTCAATGGTTACTGTTTGCATATTATACCACCCTATGGTTAAATTGATTGGTCACTCCATTAGGAATATTGAGAGCTATCTCATTTACTAAAGCATTGAGCGCATTACACTGTTTTTCAGGAATGGTGAATGAGATACCAATAAGTTGTTCCTCCAGTTGCTCTCTATTTCGAGCTCCCAAAAGCAGGGTGCCTATCTCTTGCTTTTGTTTGCACCAACTCACCGTAAGAGCTGTCATTGATATATTGAGCTCTTGTGCTATAGCTTTCCATCGGACTAAAAGTTTTTCTGTATGGTTCCACATCTCCTTGGAGCAGTATACAAGATTTTCTCTCTGGTCTGTTGGAGGAGTTGTGAATTTCCCAGTCATAACCCCTTGAGCAAGAATGCTGTATCCAACAGTAGGAATGGAATGGCTCTTACAAAAAGGAACTCCATAGGTGCTCTCTCTCGACCAAAGTGGAGAGTAGCAAAGCTGTAGGGCATCAATAGTTCCTACGGTTAAAACTTGATTCATCTGTTCTGGAGAAAAATTACTTACCCCCACACCCTTAATTAGTCCACGTTCCCTCGCTCGTTCCATTGATTCCATGGCTGGTCTTAGGTCGTACCCCTCTCTACGAGGCCAATGAAGGTAGTACAGATCAAGGTAATCTAAGCACATTCTACGGAGGCTTTTCTCAATCTGTCTTTCCATATTATTGGTATCTGGAATAAAGGATTTTGATGC
>CAYWUD010000642.1:0-1134 GCA_964461355.1 uncultured Pseudomonadales bacterium
GCCCATGGCGGGCGTTTTACCCTGATGTCTCAACCCGGCCGTGGTACGACTGCCGGGCTGCTGCTTCCGCTGGCGGCAATGGAGGAGAAGTAACATGATCGAAGGTCGCATTCTGATTGTCGAGGACGATCCCGAGCTGCGTCAGGCGCTGGCCGACACACTGCTGCTCGAGGGGCTTGATGTGCGTGAGGCCGGTCATGGTGAAGCTGCACTGGCCAAGCTGGCCGAAGGCCCGGTGGACATGGTGATCAGTGACGTGAACATGCCGGGGATGGACGGCGAGGAACTGCTGCTGCGCCTGCGCGCGCTCTATCCGCAGATTCCGGTGCTGCTGATTACCGCCTATGCCAGTGTTACCAATGCGGTCGAGGCGATGAAAAACGGCGCTGTCGACTATCTGGTCAAACCCTTTCAGCCCGAGCAGCTGATGGCTCTGATCCGCCGTACGCTGGGTACTTGTACCCCTGTTGACCAGGATGCCCCCATCGCCGAAGAAGGGAGCAGTCAGCGTCTGCTGCAGCTCGCGCGTCGGGTGGCCGGCTGTGATTCAACCGTGCTGATTTCCGGCGAAAGCGGTACCGGTAAAGAGGTGCTGGCGCGTTATATCCATACCCATTCACCGCGTCAGTCGGCTCCCTTTGTCGCGCTCAACTGTGCGGCGATTCCGGAGAACATGCTCGAAGCCATTTTGTTCGGTCATGAAAAAGGGGCCTTTACCGGCGCCTATGCCAGTGCCCCGGGCAAGTTCGAGCAGGCCAATGGCGGCACCATCCTGCTGGACGAGATTTCCGAAATGGATCTTGGTCTGCAGGCAAAGCTGCTGCGGGTGCTGCAGGAGCGGGAAGTCGAGCGTGTCGGTGGCCGCAAGACGATCAGTCTGGATGTGCGCGTACTGGCGACGACCAACCGGGATCTGCTGGCCGAAGTACGGGCCGGGCGCTTTCGCGAAGACCTCTATTACCGTCTGAGCGTGTTCCCGCTGCAGTGGCTGCCGCTGCGCCAGCGCCCGGCCGACATTCTGCCGCTGGCGCGCCACCTGCTGGCGCACCATGGACGCAAGATGCAGCTGGCCGAGGTGTGCTTTAGCAGTGAAGCCGAAGCAGCGTTACTGGCGCATCCCTGGCCCGGCAATGT
>CAYWUD010000643.1:0-1129 GCA_964461355.1 uncultured Pseudomonadales bacterium
AATAATTTGATTAACCCCCATGAAATGCCGTTTAGGTTCAATCATGGGGGTTTTTGAGGGTGTTGAAGAAAAATTTATAACAAAACATCTACAGTTAATTAGAAATTGGCAAAAATATGGTATTCTGAGTATGAATTATGACAAATACAATGTGATTAATAAAGATAATCAACTAAAATAGGATAAAACGTGCATCTTTGTAATGGTAATTGCTATCAAAAATTAAAAAAGGGAAGAAGTTATATACAGCAGTTCGGAATTTCAAAGCGCTAAAATTTTAAGCATTGATAATGCTCAAAATTTTTACATTTCCCTGCATTATGTACGACACTTTGTTTTAGGTATTAGGATTCTTTCATTATTCAGCAATAGACAGACCCTTTCGGATCACTTTTTTATCATGAATTATGACTAAGAAGCCATGACCCTTTGACAAGTTTTAGTTTGTGTTATGGCTCTTTTCCGTAACTTGGCAAAATATATGAATTCGCATTATATTGAAAAATCAAATTTATAAACTCCATCTCCTAATAATGAAACTTCAATATCAGTCCTACCATAAGTCTCAAGATGATGTTTGCGAACAGGTTGTCCTGATGGCACTCCAATTCGTTGACGGATATATTCTCCTAATTCAGCTTTCACAGGAAAAGAACTAATTTGTTTAGGGTAAATCACTCCGTTAAGAGATTGAGAACCTTCTAAAAGTCCTGCCATTGTTACACCATCATCCCAAATTATTTCAATGGAATCATTGTGCCTTTGCGCCCTACCTCTACAATCAACCTCCATTGGATTTATTTGTTTCGGTGGAAATATATTTGGATAATCTCTAATATGATAAGTTCTCACAGCAATATAAGCATCATTTTGAGTCGTATGATTTTGCGGATTTTGTCCCCAATTTAATCCTGCAGCATTTTGAACTTCGTTATTTTTACCAATTAATGTTACTATACAAGACGCAGTAGAAGAAGTAGTTTCAATCACTTGTTCCATTCCAATTTTCAAACATGAAATTGAATTATTCAAGATGCGTTGAATATATTCATTTAGTGGAGCAAAAGTATCATAAGTGGTTTCAGCTAATATTTCTCTAAAAGGAGTTGTCAACCCATTTACTGAGAAA
>CAYWUD010000644.1:0-1125 GCA_964461355.1 uncultured Pseudomonadales bacterium
CGCCAGCTGGACAAAGAAGTATTCATGGGCACTCAGGCCCTCAAGCCCCGGAGACAGGCACTGCAGCTCGTTGAGCTGGCGACGAAGCTTGAAAGCAGAGAAAGCGGCTTGGCCGCGAAGAATCAGCATAAGGCACTACCGGAAGCTAATAATCTGGGTCGTTCCCCGGTGTTGTCCGCACAGCCATGCGGGAAAAGCTGGGCAACGATGGGACAATTTACGTACTCTCATAAACGCGCCCCCTTGATACACTGGCAGACAGGGCACGGATAACACCCATTGGCATTAAAGCCTACTGCAATATTCCTATATAGGTGACAAATTGTTTTGATCGTTTTTTTTACCCGTTTCATAAATCATCCCTGCGCCTTCGCCATAGCCCTTCTTGCCCTGTTCCTGAGCGGCTGTGAACGCCGCACCACCCTGGAAGAAGTTCAGGAGGCCGGAGTCCTGCGCATGGTCACGCGCAACGCGCCGACCACCTATTACCTCGATCGTACCGGACCGACCGGATTCGAATACCATCTGGCCCGCCTGTTCGCCAAGGAGCTCGGGGTCAAACTGGAAATCACAACCGCCGACTCGATTCCCGAACTGCTCGCCTACCTGACGCCGGGCCAGCAGCGCAGCACGGACCGCATGCACATGGGGGCCGCACAACTGGGTATTACACCGAGCAGCGTGCAGCAGGTTGCCTTCGGCCCAAGCTACGACAGCGTCAGGCTGCAGCTGGTCTATAACCGCAAGAACAGCAAACCGGCCGGCTTTGACGCCCTCAATGGCTCGCTGCAGGTCATGGCCGGCTCCAGCGCCGAATATCGGCTCAGAGCCCTGGCGAGCGAATACGACTTCGACTGGAGCGCCACCACCGCGCTCGAAGCGGTGGATCTGCTCAAGCAGGTCAATGATGGCGAGCTCGACTACACCATTGTCGACAGCAACAACCTGGCGATGAACTTTCTCTACTTCCCCGACGTGCGCGTGGCCTTTGAACTGCCTGCCGAGGCCTCGCTGGCCTGGGTGTTTGCCGACAGTCCTGACCGCAGCCTGATCGAAGCCTGTGAACGCTTTTTCAGCCGTATCCAGGCAGACGGCACCCTGACCCAGCTGCATGAACGTTTCTAC
>CAYWUD010000645.1:0-1125 GCA_964461355.1 uncultured Pseudomonadales bacterium
CGAAGGCGCAGCAGCCACTGCAGAGCTTTAATCCCTACTTTATGGTGCAGCTCAAGGTGACAGGAGCCGGCACGATGCGCCTCGATGAGCGGGCCTATGTGCGTATCGAGCATCCGCCCGAGCCGCTGGCCTTTCGCCTGTCCCGCGCGGTGCGCCGTCTGTTCCTGAGTCAGTTCGATGTCTAGGCGGCCTGTACGTCGGCCAGCGACGGTGCTGGCTCGTCCCGAAGCTCCGCTCAGCCGGGTGTCGGCGCTGGATCGCTGGGTACATCGGCTGTACGGTGCGCTGACGCGCCCCTGGGCCGGTTCGGTGCGGCCCTACCGGAACTATCTCGGAACGATCCATGAGTGGGCGCACCGTTATGGCGCCTATACCGAAGCCGAGCTGGAGCGGGAGCGTGATGCGGTACGCGAGGCGCTGGGGCGCGGTGCTCCCGATGATGCACTGCTGTGCCGCGCCTTTGCGCTGGTGCGTGAGTACGCCGGGCGGACGCTGGGCATGTACCATTTCGACAGCCAGCTGCTCGGGGCGCTGGCGCTTTATCATGGCCATATCGCCGAGATGCAGACCGGTGAAGGCAAGACCCTGACGGCGGTGCTGCCGGCGGCCGTCGCGGCCCTGTCCGGGGTGCCGGTGCATGTGGTGACCGTCAATGACTATCTGACCGCCCGTGATGCGGAGCTGATGACGCCGGTGTATCGGCGCCTCGGGCTCAGTGTCGGGGTGGTGGTGGCCGGACTGGAGCCGGCCCGGCGGCGCGCTGCCTATGCCTGTGATCTGGTGTATTGCACCAGCAGCGAACTGGCATTCGACTATCTCAAGGATCAGCAGGTGCTGGCCGGGCGCGGAGTGGGGCTGGAACTTTACAGTCGCAGGCTGCAGGGCCAGCAGACCGAGTCCGAGCAGCTGATGCTGCGGGGACTGCATTTCGCCCTGGTTGACGAGGCTGACTCGGTACTGCTCGATGAAGCGCGTACGCCGCTGGTGCTGTCGGGCACCTGCCCCGGTGACCAGCAGGAAACCTGTTATCGCGAGGCGGTGACGCTGGCGCAGCGTCTTGTGCCCGAGATCGATTTTCGCTGCCCGCCGCAGGGGCGGGATGTGCGGCTCACGGCCCACGGCGAT
>CAYWUD010000646.1:0-1120 GCA_964461355.1 uncultured Pseudomonadales bacterium
AAGAGCTCGAGTGCTTGCAGATTGCTGGAGAGGTTTTTAAGCCCCAGCGTATCGGGCTGCTGGTTCTGGCACAGCTGAAATACGCCATCGCCGAGAAAGACCAGATGGACCTGCATGTCGAAGGCGGCACTGGCCAGGGCAACATCCAGCGCTTCGCGTGCGCTGACCGAACCGTAGGGGCTCTGGCGGCTGATCAGGGTCAGTTGCTTGTGCATCAGTGGGCTCCAAAACTGATCAGGTGATCGCTCTGGGCGGCGGCTTCGACCAGCTGGCCAAGACCTGAAATCTCGAATCCTGCGGCCAGATTGGCGCCGGGCTTGCTGTAGCGTTCGGCTTCGGTCTGATTGAGTACGCCGCGGCGCAGAGCCGCAGCAATGCAGACCACCAGATCCAGCTGGTGCTCGCCCGCGAGTTTCTGCCAGGCTGCCGTCAGGTCGAGCTCATCCTGAGGCGGGGCGCTGAAGGCCGAGCCGTTATGCACGCCGTCCTGATAGAAGAAGATGCGGTAGATCTGATGCCCTTCGGCCAGTACGGCCTGGGCAAACTGATAGGCGGTCAGGCTGGCCTGGCTGACCCCCGGGGCGCCGTTGATCGCCAAGGTGTAACGCATAGTCATGGGTTCCGGTAGAAGCTGCTGCGATCTTATCACAAGCCCCGGTGTGAAAAAAAAGCCCCGCATCATGCGGGGCCTTGGTAACCGGAACAGGGGTCAATCGTCGCCCATGATGCCCAGAATCTGCAGCAGGCTGACAAAGATGTTGTAGATCGACAGGTACAGGGTCAGGGTCGCGCTGATGTAGTTGGTTTCGCCGCCCCGGATGATGCTCTGGGTGGTCAGCAGGATAGCGCCGGCCGAAAACAGGATGAACAATGCTGAAATCACCAGAGACAGCAGTGGCAGAGCCAGGAAGGCATTGGCCAGCATCAGCGCGATCAGCACCCAGAAGCCTGCGAACAGCATGCCGCCCAGAAAGCTCAGATCGCGTTTGGTCACCAGAGCGAAGGCCGACAGCGCCAGGAAGATCATTGCGGTTCCACCGAAGGCGGTGATCACGATATCGCCGGCACCGCTACTGATAAAGTAATTCAGAATCGGTCCCAGGCAATAGCCCATGAACCC
>CAYWUD010000647.1:0-1115 GCA_964461355.1 uncultured Pseudomonadales bacterium
TAGCTCCAGGTATGGCTGAGAATTTTGCTGTATATAATCATGGATCAATGTTTGGCGTGTATGCACTTTTTCAAGCGGGTATGATTGATGAAGCAGTAGAGTTTCTCCTTAAAGTACTCCCCATAACAAAAGATATTCACCAAACCCATGCAGAACCCTATGTATTAGTTAATTTTTATAATGGAGGCTACTACAAAGAAAAAGCGGGACGAGGAGGAATTCCTTGGCTCACCGGTACTGTTGCATGGCTGGGAATGGCTCTTTTTGATTATGTCTTTCCTCTGGAGCTATACCCTAGGGTAGAGGCTGAAATAGAGGCATTATAGAGTATCTTCCTCTTCACTATAACAATAGGGTTGTTTTGAGATAACCCTATTGTTGATACGCCAATCCTACTGATATACCCGATGACGTTGGAATAACTCCTAGAATTACTGGTTGATCTCTTGATACTTTTTGATGGAGTAGGGGAACTATAACCCCAGCTAAACTCCCAAGAGTAGCTCCTGCTATAACATCGGTAATGTAGTGTGCCCCCGATGTTACTCGTAGTACCGCAGTTCCAATTGCTAAACTCATACTACCTCCAATAAGACCATACTTCCATGGAGCAGGAAAATCTTCAATTATTGCTACTGTAGTAATAAAAGCAGCTCCTTGAAAGGCCAGAGTTGTATGTCCAGAGGGAAGTGATTTTTTTATTTTTGGGTTTTGTAGCATCTCTATAGGTGTATCGTAATAATAAGCGTAAGGACGATACCGTAGAATTGATGTTTTTAAACTCTCTTTGATTACATAGGATAAACCAATGCTCTGTCCATATAAGACTCCATAGGTAAGCCACTGGCTACGGTATTGTTTGGGAAAAATGAGAGTTATGGGCATAGCCATAGATGCAATCATAAGTGCTGTTCCCACCTTATCTTGGGTAGGGCTAAACCGAGGAGCTACGTAAAGACTGTCAAACCAGTTCGGTTTTTTATAGCTTAAAGGTTCATCAATCCCTGTTTGTTTACCTGATAGAAATATATTACTTAATATTGCAAGACTTGATAGAGTTCCCAGAAAGAGTCCATCGGTTATAGGGTCTATGGAAAGATTGTACTGGGTAGGCG
>CAYWUD010000648.1:0-1094 GCA_964461355.1 uncultured Pseudomonadales bacterium
CATTAACTCATCCGGCGTCCGGTAGTCGTGCCGTTTTCGCGGGCGGTGATTGAGATCTGTAACCACCTCATCAACTCTGCTTCGTGAGATCCCGTTCAAGGGTTGCCCCTTCGGGAAGTACTGCCGGATTAAGCCATTCGTGTTCTCGTTGGTACCGCGTTGCCAGGAGCTGTACGGATCAGCGAAGTATCCAGCACACTTCAACGCTTTAGCGACCTTTTCGTGCTGACTGAATTCGCGCCCATTATCATAGGTGATGCTCTTCACTAGCGGCTGATACGGCCTCAATAGCTTGACGATGGCGTTAGCCGTCGCTTTCGCGGTTGCCCGCTTCAGCGGCGCAGCCAGAGTAAAACCACTTTTGCGTTCAACGAGTGTGACCAGCGCGCCTCGGTGTTGACTTCCAACCACTGTATCCGCTTCCCAATGGCCCACCGTTTCACGGAGATCGATACTCTTTGGACGGCATTCAATGCCCACTCGATTAGGAATGGGGCGTGGCCAGGACTGACCGCCATAGCGTTTACGGCGTTTCCGATGACTCTGGCGCAGGTGGCGGAACAACACGCCACCCTGCTTTTTATCACGCGCAATAAAGCGATAGATCCATTCATGGCTGACAAAGAGCGTGCTGGCGCGGCGCATCAGGCCACTGATCTGTTCCGGGCTCCACTTCAGCTCAAGGCCTTGTGTGACGACCTCTTCGATCACCCGGAATCGCTTGTGCGCTTTCGTGGCCATACGGCGACGCCGGTCAGAAGAGCGTTGCGCGGCCGTACCACAATAGCGCGCTTGATCGCCGTTTCGACGCACTTCTCGAGAGATTGTGGCAGGTGACACACCCACTGCCAGAGCAATGTGTTTATGCGGGTAACCAGCTTTAAGGAGTCCTTCGATCTGGTATCGTTGGGGCTGGGTCAGCTGTCTATAGTGCCTCATGGGTACGCCGGACTGGTTTGTGTGAGAGCGACCATCCTAGGCAGCTGGCCCACACCTTCAACTACGCGTACCGCGATTGCACTTATTCTATGAATTCAAGCATCAGCAGCACCTGATTATTCATTTACAGCCCGATGGACCGGGTCGTTGCCGAT
>CAYWUD010000649.1:0-1094 GCA_964461355.1 uncultured Pseudomonadales bacterium
CTCATTTTGCAGATCCTCTATAGTCACTTTATATGAAGACTCTATTTCTTTGAGAAGGAGAGGGGTTTTTAGGTTTGCCTGAATTTCATCATACACTTCGGTTACCTTGATCATTGGATCTTTAAAAAGTTCTACTGGGTCCTTTGGTTCCTCCTCGGGGGTATCCACTTGAGGGGATGCTGTTCGGGGCCCTCTGTAGGTTGATTGTTTTGTGTTCCACTGTAGGTCTTGAGCTATAATCTCCTCTGCAATAAAATTTGATTGTAGGAGCTGCGTAAGCTTAATCGATAATGTTCCATCACTTATAGAGAACAGGTTGTATCCTGGGTTATCGCTATCTGCAACCTCTAAGGTTGAGAATGACACGGACTCTCTGAATATGGCAAGGCGAGTTCCTGTAATCTCAACATCTGACTGAAACACCGTAGATAACCCTTTTTCCAGAATGGTCTCGGTAAGGGAGTTTTTGAAAAGAAAGGTTCCCCCAATAATAAGGGAGAGTATAATAGCCAGAAAGATAACTCTTCCACCTCGTACTCTCTTTTTATTTTTATTGATGCTCTTAGCTAGTGCGGTTACACTCTTTTTATTTTGATTTTCCATGCTAGGAACATACATATTCTCCTCTTGTGTAAAAATTGAGAGAAGTAACTTTCTGTCTCCAGGGGCTGCTATGTGCCGCATGAGTTTTGCTTGAAACTTTTTTTCAGTATAGCTTTTTTTAAATAACTTTGGAGCTTTCCATGGTTTTTGTTCTTTTGTATCTTTTTTCATATTATCTTAGCCTTTGACCTACTGATAGCGCCTTTTTGAACTTATTAAAAAGAGGAAACTTACGAAACCATTTAAAGAGTCTTGTGTTTGAAACTCTCTCTTGTACGTTTTCTCTGTACCAACGAATGAGTACTCCACTTATCATATATGTGGGAATAAAGGCAAGAATCCCAACAATAAGTCCTCCCATAACAAGGGTGTTATTAAACTTTGTAAGAGGTACCAGTGGAATATCGTAGAGGGTTGTCCACGTATCCTTTAACGGGTTGAGTGTGAGTACCCAGTACCCAAGCCTATCAAGGAGAGGGTCCAGTAGGGGA
>CAYWUD010000650.1:0-1091 GCA_964461355.1 uncultured Pseudomonadales bacterium
AGTGTGAATTGGGCCAGATCAGATTGAATGTGGTTGTTTTCGATGAGTCAGGTGATTGATCGCTGAATGCTGCGCATTCTGTATGCCACTGCGCCTCAATCACTTTGGGCAGGCGGTAGATAACCACATTGAGAAAACTGCCGACGGTCAGATTGAATAAAAAAACCAATCCAAGCAGAAGTGCGGGGGAGTGGGCGATAGCTTCAAACACAGATGTCTACTCAGTGTGAAAAAGGGCAGCTAGGCTGCCCTGATGTATAGCTTAAGGCGGTTATACCACGTTGCCCAGCTGGAATATCGGCAGGTACATGGCGACGATCAGGCCGCCAACCAGAACCCCGAGAACGGACATGATCAGAGGTTCCATCAGACTGGTAAGACCATCGACCATATTGTCGACTTCGTTTTCATAAGAGGTTGCAACCTTATCGAGCATTTCATCCAGAGCTCCAGACTCTTCACCGATGGCCACCATCTGCACGGCCATGGCCGGAAAAATACCAGATGAACGCATGGCAAACTGTAACTGCATACCGGTGGATACATCTTCCTTGATCTGCATTGTGGCGGAGCGATAGACCACGTTACCGGAAGCACCAGCGACCGAATCGAGCGCATCGACCAAGGGCACACCTGCAGCGAAGGTGGTTGATAGGGTGCGAGCAAATCGGGCGACTGCAGATTTATCCAGGATGCCGCCGATTACAGGAATCTTGAGCATAAAACGATCCTGGGCATCGCGTACTTTTTCCGAGCGTTGATGGACCGTTTTATAGGCAAAACCAGCCGCAATAAGTATCAGTAGAACGATCCACCACCATGCTTGCAGGGTCTCGGAAATGCCGATCACAAAGAGGGTGAATGCCGGAAGCTCAGCCCCGAATCCTTCAAAAACTTCCTTGAACTGGGGGACAACCTTGATCAAGAGGATCGATGTCACAATCACTGCCACGACGACGACGGCAATCGGGTAGTTCATCGCCTTCTTGATCTTGGATTTCAGGGCCTCGGTTTTTTCCTTGTAGGTTGCGATACGGTCGAGCAGAGACTCCAGAGCGCCCGATTGTTCACCAGCCGCTACAAGGTTGCAG
>CAYWUD010000651.1:0-1088 GCA_964461355.1 uncultured Pseudomonadales bacterium
CGGCTCCGGCAGCGGTTGCGTGCTCTCGCCGGGGCTCGGGCGCAGGCTGAAGGTGGCGGCGCAGCAGGTCGATCCAGGTTTCGCGCGGGGTATCGAGCGCCGGTGGATGATCGGCCAGGGCGCTCAGCAGCTGATTCAGGCGCTCTGGGGCCTTCTTGCCGAAGGGCTCGAACAGCCCTTCGTTATAGGCGATCAGCCAGGCCAGCTGTTGCTCCGGACCCAGCGGCGAGAGGCGCTTTTGCTTGAGCAGTGCGCGTAGCAGCTGCCCGCGTTCGAGCTTGGCGGCGATCTCCGGCGCGATGCGGGCACCAAAGCGGGTGAAGAGCTCGAGCTCCTGAAACTGCAGGAAATCGAGTTTCATGCGCCCGGCTTCGGCCTTGATGGCAGGGTGCTGCGCCTTGCCGCCGATGCGCGAGACCGAACGTCCGATGTCGATCGCCGGCAACAGCCCCCGGGCGAAGAGCTCGCTGGACAGATAGATCTGACCGTCGGTGATCGAAATCAGGTTAGTGGGAATAAAACCGGCTATTTCGCCCTGTTCGGTCTCCACAATCGGCAGCGCGGTCATGCTGCCGCCGCCCTGGGCGGTGCCCAGACAGGTGGAGCGCTCGAGCAGACGGGAATGCAGATAGAAAATATCGCCGGGATAGGCCTCGCGGCCGGGTGGGCGGCCGAGCAGCAGCGACAGTTCGCGGTAGCAGCGGGCATGGGTGCTGAGGTCATCATAGATGACCACGACGTCATGCCCGGCGCGCATCCAGTCTTCGGCGATAGCGCAGCCGGCAAAGGGAGCCAGGTATTTGAGCCCCGGCATGGCCGTGGCCTCGGCCACCAGTACGCAGCTGTAGGCCAGCGCGCCGCTCTGGCGCAGACGCTCGATGGTGGCCACCACCGCCGAGCGTTTCTGGCTGATCAGCACATACACGCAGCGTACCGAACGCCCCTGCTGGGCCAGCACGCAGTCGAGCGCCAGGGCGCTTTTGCCGGTACCGGCATCGCCGATGATCAGCTGGCGCTGGCCGCAGCCGATCGGCACCATGCTGTCGATAATCTTGCAGCCGCTGATCCGCGGCTGTTGCACGAACTCA
>CAYWUD010000652.1:0-1085 GCA_964461355.1 uncultured Pseudomonadales bacterium
TCACGACCGCCGTTACCTTTTTCATAGGTAATGGCCAGCTTGGTGTCCTTCAGACCGATCGGCGCATAGGACCAGTCCGCATCGGTCAGCCAGCTCAGGCTAACGCGCGGAGAAAATTCCATGTAGTAGAAGCTGCCTTCTTTGGCTGAGTGCGAGGCATCACCCCAATCACGCACAACATCCAGGAAGTAGAAAATATCACCCCAGACCCAGCCGGAAGCGTGTTCAAAAGTCCAGGTCTGCTGGCTTTCACCTTCAACCTTGAAGTCTTCGCCATACAGGAAGCTGATGCTGTTGTCCTGCCAGTACATACCCGGGATTGCACTTTCCGCCTGAGCGCCGGTGGTCAGTGCGGCAGCGGAGAGCGCTGCAACTGCTGCAAGCTTTTTATTCACGTCTCTACTCCTGATCAAAATAAAATCCGGAATGCTTATGCACGCCGGAGTTAAGCCCTTATTAATGTAGTGCAAGAATCAAAGGATCTAGGCCTGCGATCCCTGATGCAGATCAATTATAAAACGCTTAATTCAACGACATAAGTTAAACTTTTTGCTCACAAATGACGACTACAGGCGTTTTTATATTTTTTCTTCATGTTTTACAAAGAGTTATACGTACAAAATAATGTGTCAGAAAAAATGAACTTTTTTGCTAAATAAACGTCTTACCGAGCCTTGGCCACGAAAAAAATCGGGAAATACCTATTTTTCCCACAAGGACTAATCTGATAGGCAACAGCACCGCCAGTACAGGACCCTGCCCATGGCCACTACCGTTGCCGACTACATGACTACCCAGCTGACCACCGCCGACACCGGCATGGGGATTCGTGCGGCCTATTTTCTGATGCGCGCACAGGCCATTCGACATCTTCCGGTCGTCGACGCACAGCAGCATCTAAAAGGGATTGTCAGTGACCGCGAACTGCGCCGACCGGACTGGGTCGACGAGGACCCGGATACCAGCCATATCTACGACCTCAATGACGATCTGGTTCTGGGCGATGTGATGGTGCGCGATATCTTCAGTCTGCAGCCGGACGACAGTCTGCATACGGCCGTCAGCCTGCTGGTCGAAAAACGCAT
>CAYWUD010000653.1:0-1082 GCA_964461355.1 uncultured Pseudomonadales bacterium
GACGTGCCGTTCCGTTACAAGCGCAAGAAACGCTACAAAAGCCTGGTGGGCGCACGGGTCAACATGACCTATTACCGCGAGACCGAATCCATCGCAGGTCTGGAGATGGAAGTGATGAAGGTCGTCAAGATCACCCGCGGCTGATCTTCTTCGACCAGTTCCTTTAGATCGCCGTATCCCGTTGTCTGTGTGCGGGCACGTTTCAAAGTCTCTCTCTGTCTATCTCCTATCTCGCAGAACACTCTGAGCTTGTTTTTGCTCCCCCATCCGCAGTGGCCGCAGGGCGGGGAGCGAAGCGGCCAGGCCTGCGCGGGATTGCAGGCCAGCGTTTCGGTGCAGGGATGCACCATGAAACGCGCTAGCCGTCCTGAGCGAACCTGACCAAGGATTTTGCCACTGCGTCGGGGCGGGGGGGATTGTTAAGGGGTGGGCCGTTCCACCCCTTAACCGCGCGGTGGGGCGCGGTCCCCACGAGAACTGAGATAACAAGCAACTCCAATCGACTTGTTATGCAGGAGCAAAGATAAACAGGGTCACTCTGACTCCAGTCATCAACCCAATCCAGCCCGCCGGTAACAAACCGACCGACAACAAAAAGGCAACCTCGATGGGTGGCCTTTGCAACACGCGTGCTGGCTAAAAACAGATCAGGCGTGCTTGAGTCCGCGTGCGTTCAGAATCGGGTTGTTGGTATCGACCAGGTTCTTGGCGGTGGTGTTGGTCAGTGCGAATGCTTTACAGAGGCTCATTGATGTTCTCCAGAAGTAAAAAAAGTTAAGGGAAAACGATCAAAAGCGTTGCGGTGGTTTCATCGGTTTGAAGTGCAACCGCCGCTTATCAAATTAGCTGGAATTCTCTATATAACCCCGGCCTAGATACTGCGTGACTGCCGGGGTTTGCATGAGCTCTAAAACGCTGCCTTGAGCTTTTGTTTGTTTACAACGCAATAGTAGGTCGATCCGGGGCTGGACGAAATCCGTGCAACTCCGCGATCTGCGCGGGGTTTTCCGAAGGCACGCTGCGCGTTTTTTTACGTAGTGCGCAAGTACTGGGGTAAAACCCCGCGCACCGGGACCTGCAGG
>CAYWUD010000654.1:0-1080 GCA_964461355.1 uncultured Pseudomonadales bacterium
TGGC
Source organism: uncultured Pseudomonadales bacterium (assembly GCA_964461355.1). Classification (GTDB taxonomy): domain Bacteria; phylum Pseudomonadota; class Gammaproteobacteria; order Pseudomonadales; family CAYWUD01; genus CAYWUD01. The sequence goes on from CAYWUD010000654.1 coordinate 5, forward strand.
GGTGATCAGTACTCCATTGCCGATATGGCGATCTTTGCCTGGTACGGCGTGTTGGTGATCGGCGATCTGTATGGTGCCCAGGAATTTCTCGATGTGGCTTCCTATCGCCATGTGATGCGCTGGGCCAACGCGATCAATGCGCGCCCGGCGGTCCAGCGGGGCCGGCGGGTCAACAAGACCTGGGGGCCCGAGGCGCTGCAGCTGGCCGAACGTCACGATGCCCGCGATCTTGATTGAACCTGTTTGCGTAACACCATCAAAAAGGGCCGCGCACGGCATGTGGGCGGCCCTTGTTGATGCAAGGCGTTTTATACGGCGACCTTGATAATCACCTTATGGATCACTTCGGATGAGATCATCGCCCTGTGGGCGTCGTCGGGGAAAAACAGGGCAAAGCTGCCGGGTTTGACCTCGAACGCACTCTCCGGTGCATCGGCAAAAAACTGGGCGTCGGTGGCCGGGTTGTAGTCGGCGGCTAGCGTGCTGCAGCGTGCTCTGGATTTCCAGCCCATGCCATCGCTGCCGGCGACCACATACTGGATATCGATGTAGTTGCGGTGCAGCTCCAGGGGCCCCGAGGTATCTTCGCAGCCCGGCTCGCGCACGATGCGGGCAAACAGCTGATCGCCTTCAATCGGGTATTCCCCGGGCGGCAGGTCGGCAAGATCATCGCGCTGTAAAAAGGCAAAAGCCTCTGCAAACCGCGGGTTCAGGCCGCAGTAGCGCTGGCACTGGTCAAGGCTGTCCAGAATCATATGTATCTCGTTCCCCGAAGGCTGGTTGGGCGGTTATAGCGCCGGCGATCATGGCACCATCGTGGCGCGCGCATATTGATACAGGTTACATCCCGGCGGCTATTGCAGCCTTGTGGCAGTCTGTTATGGGCCTGTTGCGGCCGAACCAGAGCGCGGGTGTGTCCGGCGCCATAGCCATAGGCGCCGAGGCGTCTGCACATGGAGCAGCGGTTGCCCTGTTCAGCGGAGCGCCGATCCGTTCTACTGCGGACCCACAATGATGATCGGGTGATATGGAGTGTCACCGCGTGATCACCGGTACGCCCCTGCTCGGGCCGCGGC
>CAYWUD010000655.1:0-1079 GCA_964461355.1 uncultured Pseudomonadales bacterium
ATTGACTACTGTTCGTAACAAGAAAAAGGAACTGAAAGACCTTGATAGTCACGCATATGAAAGTGACAACGAAACAAGCACAAACGTTGTAGACGCTTTGGATTCTGTAAATGAGCTAGAAACAAACTTAGACCAATCCAAAGAATCTATGTACAAGCTAAGCTATGTCATACGTGTATCAGCAGGCACACTTGATGAGCTGACAAGACGCTGTGACGAAGTCAAAGATTTTTATGATGACTTATCCATCAAACTGGTTCGCCCATTTGGGGATATGATTGGGCTTCATAATGAATTTATCCCAGCCAGCAAACGTTACTTAAATGACTACATTCAATACGTTACCAGTGACTTTTTAGCAGGCTTAGGATTTGGAGCAACCCAGATGTTAGGTGAAACAGATGGTATCTATGTTGGCTACAATCTGGATACTGGAAGAAATATTTATTTGAAACCACACTTAGCAAGTCAAGGAGTAAAAGGCTCTGTCACCAATGCTCTTGCTTCTGCATTTATTGGTTCTTTAGGTGGTGGAAAATCTTTTAGTAACAATATGCTTGTTTATTACGCTGTGCTTTTTGGTGGGCAGGCAGTTATAGTTGACCCAAAGGCTGAACGTGGTAATTGGAAAGAAACACTTCCAGACATTGCCCATGAAATCAATATTGTTAATCTTACCAGCGAAGAAGAAAACAAAGGACTACTTGACCCTTATGTGATTTTAAAACGCCCTAAGGATTCAGAAAGTTTAGCCATTGATATTTTAACCTTTTTAACTGGTATTTCTTCCAGAGATAGTGACAAATTCCCTGTTCTTAGAAAAGCTATTAGAAGTGTTACCCAAAGTGAAAAGCGTGGACTTCTTTTAGTCATTGATGAGCTTAGAAAAGAAGATAGCTCAATCAGCAACAGTATTGCAGACCACATAGAAAGTTTTGTTGATTATGATTTTGCACAACTTCTCTTTAGTGATGGAAATGTAAAGCAATCTATCAGTTTAGAAAAACAGCTAAACATCATTCAAGTAGCAGACCTTGTGTTACCAGACGCAGACACAAGTTTTGAGGAATATACCACAA
>CAYWUD010000656.1:0-1076 GCA_964461355.1 uncultured Pseudomonadales bacterium
TCAATGACGCGACCCGTTATACCTACGGCAAATCCGACTCCAACGAGCTGTCCAACGCTGACGGCACGCGGATGTTCCTGGAAACCGGTATCGACTATAACTTCGAGGAAGCTTGGGGCTTTGTACGTCCCAAGCTGACCCTGCGCCACGTGCAGTACAACCTGTCAGGCATGGACCGCTCCGCCTTTGGCACAGGAAGCGGGACCGCCAACTCCGTACTGGGATACGACACCAGCCCCAGCACCACCGTACCGATGCTGAGCGTCGATGCCGGTCTGTACTTCGATCGCGAGACGATCTGGGGCGAGCGCAGCATGACCCAGACCCTCGAGCCGCGCATGCTCTACGTACTGGCGCCCCATGAAGGCGGCCAGGAACAGAACCCGCTGTTCGACACCACGCAACCGAGCTTCAGCTACGCAGCGCTCTGGCGCGAACGACGCTTCAGTGGCTACGACCGTCTCGGTGATGCCAACCAGATCTCCCTCGGCATGGAGAGCAAGTTCCTCGAGGAGGACGGTTTTGAACGCCTGCGTCTTGGCGTCGGCCAGACCTTCTACTTCCGTGACCGCGACGTACTGCGCGACCCCTACTGGGGCTCGGATATCAACGACCCGGATAACGACAGCAACATCAGCGAAGGCCGTCAGCGCTACCTGGATGATCAGGCCGCCTCCACCTCGCCGCTGGCGTCGGTACTCGACTACCGTATCGACCCGACCCTGACCTGGGGCAACGAGTGGATCTACAACACCAACGCAGGGCGTAACGACCGCTTCACCACCCGTCTGACCTGGAGTCCGGATGAAGAACGGGTGATCAATGCGGCCTACAACTACACCAACCAAGTCGACCGCACCAAGAAGGACAGCGACGGCAATGCCATTCCCGGCGCCTACGCCGATGGCAGCATCAGCCAGACCGATCTCAGCATGATCTGGCCTGTCACCAACAACTGGAGCGCCATCAGCCGCTGGAACTACGACCTGACCAACAGCCGCAATCTGGAACTGATGTTCGGTGGCGAACGTGAAGACGACTGCTACAAGCTGCGGGTTGTCTGGAGCACCTATGTC
>CAYWUD010000657.1:0-1068 GCA_964461355.1 uncultured Pseudomonadales bacterium
TCCAAGGGTGTCATTGATCGTGTACGCTGGGTCAAACAGAACTTCCCGGCCATTCAGGTGATTGGCGGCAACATTGCCACCGGCGCCGCCGCGCTGGCACTGGCCCAGGCCGGTGCCGACGGCGTGAAGGTGGGGATCGGCCCGGGCTCGATCTGTACCACCCGGATCGTTGCCGGTATCGGCGTGCCGCAGCTGTCGGCAATCGCCAATGTGGTCGCCACCCTGAAGGAGCACGGTGAGGATATTCCGGTGATCGCCGATGGCGGCATCCGTTTTTCCGGCGATATTGCCAAGGCGATCGTCGCCGGTGCCAGCGCGGTGATGATGGGCTCGATGTTTGCCGGCACCGACGAGGCGCCCGGCGAGGTGATCCTGTATCAGGGCCGCAGCTACAAGTCCTACCGCGGCATGGGCTCGCTGGGGGCGATGGATCAGAGCAGCGGCTCATCCGACCGGTACTTCCAGGACGCCAAGGCCGGCGCCGACAAGCTGGTGCCCGAAGGGATCGAGGGTCGTGTTGCCTGCAAGGGCCCGATGGGCGCCATTGTGCACCAGATGCTCGGTGGCCTGCGCGCCTCCATGGGCTATACCGGATGTGCGGATATCGCCACCATGCGCCGCAAGCCCGAGTTCGTGCGGGTGACCTCGGCCGGGATGAGCGAGAGCCACGTGCACGATGTCACCATCGTCAAGGAAGCGCCCAACTACCGGGTCAGCTGATCGCCTGCGGTACGCGTCCTGACGCGGCAGAAGCGACCCGCCGGTCGTTCTGCCGCTACCGGCTTTCGAGCCCGCTGCGGCGGGTACGTCGGTAGTCCGTTCGACGCGACCGACCCGCTGTATACAGGTCTTAGAGTGAAGGAAAGTGCAATGACTCAGGATATCCACGCCCAGCGCGTTCTGATTCTGGATTTCGGTTCCCAGTACACCCAGCTGATCGCCCGCCGCGTGCGCGAGATCGGGGTCTACTCCGAGATCCATCCCTTTGATATGGACGCCGCGGCCATTCGCGCCTTTGCCCCGCGGGCGATCATTCTCGCCGGCGGTCCCGAGTCGGTGACCGGCGAC
>CAYWUD010000658.1:0-1067 GCA_964461355.1 uncultured Pseudomonadales bacterium
GCTGGCGCGTGATCTCTATCCGTCGCGGCTGCCGGGGGACGAGCCGGAGTTGCCGGGGGTCGAAGAGATCCGTCTGGATGAGCTCGATGCGCTGCTGGAGCGTGCCGACTTTTCCGAAGGGCGGGCCCTGGCGGCACTCTATCTGGTGCGCGAGCGCCTGGCCCGAGAGGCCGAGCAGCAGCGTCTGGTCGGCGCTCTGGAGCAGATCTCGGCCGCGGCGGGGGCGGCGATCATGCAGGTGTATCGGCAGAGCGATCTCGGGATCGAGGAAAAGAGCGATCATTCGCCGGTCACCGCCGCCGACAAGGCGGCCCACGACGTGATCATGGCCGGGCTTCAGTGCCTGACCCCTGAACTGCCGATTCTCTCGGAGGAGGGTGCGGATATCGATTTTGCCGAGCGCAGCGGATGGCGCCGCTACTGGCTGGTGGATCCGCTTGATGGCACCAAGGAGTTCATCAACCGCAACGGCGAGTTTACCGTCAACATTGCCCTGATCGAGGCTGGCCGTCCGGTGCTGGGGATGGTGTATATGCCGGTGACCGGAACCTGTTACTGGGGTGGGCGGGCGATCGGTGCCTGGTGCCGTCAGGGCGAGCTGGAGCCGCGCCCGCTGCGCTGTCGCACGCTAGGCGATCAGCCCGAAGAGCTGGTGGTGGTGGGCAGTCGTCGCCACGGAGCCGAGGCGCTGGAGGCGCTCTGTGACACGCTGGGTCGCTGGGCGCCGGTGCGCATGGCCAGTATGGGCAGTTCGCTGAAACTCTGTCTGGTGGCGTCGGGCGAGGCGGATCTGTATCCGCGTCTGGCGCCGACCTGCGAGTGGGATACCGCGGCGGCGCAGGCGGTGGTCGAGGCGGCCGGGGGGCTGGTGCTGACCCCGGATTTTCAGCCGCTGCGCTACAACCGGAAGGCGAGTCTGCTCAATCCCTTTTTCTATGTCGTCGGCGACCCGGCGGTAGACTGGGTCGACCGGATCGATGCGGCCCGCTGAGACGCATAAAAAAAGGGTTAGCTTGCGCTAACCCTTTTTCATTATGGTGCCGGCACCAAGAGTCGAACTCGGGACC
>CAYWUD010000659.1:0-1067 GCA_964461355.1 uncultured Pseudomonadales bacterium
TATGGGGATAAGCGGGCCAGTGATCGAATTGTGAAGCATATAGTTGAGTATTATACCTCTGTATGATATACTTGACATACTTTAATAATTAGGATGTATGAGATGAAATTATGTGTAGTAGGGTTAGGATATATAGGATTACCTACATCCGCTATATTTGCAGATAGTGGTGTTACCGTAGTTGGTGTCGATGTACACCCGAATATTGTTGATATTATTAATAGTGGCAAAATACACATTGAAGAGCCGGGACTTGAAGAGATGGTGTGTAAAACCGTGGAAAAGGGGTATTTTCGAGCAAGTCTTACTCCCGAGCAAGCTGATGCGTTTATTGTTGCTGTACCCACACCTAATAAGGATGATCAGTATTTATCTTGTGATTTAACCTATGTTGAGTCAGCTGTTAATACAATTATTCCATTTTTGCAGAAAGGGAATGTAGTTATTGTGGAGTCTACCATAGCCCCTCGAAGTATGGAGGATCATATAAAGCCTCTTTTCGAGAAAGCAGGATTTAAGGTAGGAGAGGATATCTTTGTAGCACACTGTCCAGAGCGGGTACTCCCGGGGCAGATCTTGCATGAATTAATTTATAATAACCGTGTAGTGGGTGGTCTTACCCCTTCATGTACTGAGGCCGGTGCAAAAGTGTATTCTACTGTAGTTAAAGGTGAGATTATTAAAACTGAGGCCTCCACAGCTGAGATGGCAAAGCTTATGGAAAACACCTTTCGAGATGTGAATATTGCCTTAGCCAATGAGTTGGCAAAAATAGGATTTAATCTAGGTATAAACGCCTTAGATGTGATAAATATTGCCAATATGCACCCTCGGGTAAATCTCCATACCCCAGGTCCTGGAGTAGGAGGGCACTGTCTGGCGGTAGACCCCTACTTTATTTATGCAAAAGCCCCTAAGACTGCAAACCTCATTAAGCATGCCAGAGACATCAATAATAGTATGCCTCATTATGTAGCAGATCATGCAGAGCGATTGTTAGGTTTTGATAAGCAGAAAAAAATTGCTGCCCTAGGAGCTACCTATAAAGGAAATGTTGATGACCTTCG
>CAYWUD010000660.1:0-1067 GCA_964461355.1 uncultured Pseudomonadales bacterium
GCTAATTCCATATTTATAGCATTTGCTATATCTTGAGACTCTTTTATATCTTGAGAACTTGAAATTGATTTAGATAACTTTTCTAAATTTTTAGATGATTGATCTACCATTTTATTTGTTTCTTTTATAACTGCTATTTGTGTAACTTCTCTTTTTAATTTATTTTCACAAGATTGTTTTTCCCAAGATTTTTTATTTTCGCATCTATCAAAAACATTATATTTATCAAATAAAGCTCTTGCCAAATTTCCAACTCTTGAATTTGGATTTGATAAAGCTTGTGCTAAATCTAAATAATCATCACCATATGCTTTGGAGTATTGTTTTAATCTATTTAAATCTTTCATAAAATCTACAGAGTTTCTAATACCAGTTTTTGACAATAGTTCATTTTCATAAGCTGTTAGTTGTGTTTTATAATGATTTATTGTATCTGCCCATCTTTGAGCTTCTTTTGCCCATTCAGCAACTGTTTTTATATTTTGTGCAATTGCTTGTGCATTTGCTACTGCATCAATAACTGGAATACCTCCACTAAAAAGCAATGTGTTACTTAATACAGTGCTTATAAATATTTTTTTAATCATTTTTAACTCCTATTTATTAATATTGTTAAAAAAAAGTATATTTACTTTATTAAAATCTTTTTTTATTGGATTTACTTCTTGTAACTTTATATTTGCTGTTACTTGATTTTTAGAAAAGTAGTTTTTATATTCATTGATCAAATCTTTTCTACCAATAATAATGATTTCACTAGAATTATGAGCAACTAAAAAAGTTTTAACTATATCATCATTTTTAAAAAGATATTTGCCTTCTTTTTGTGCTATTTTTTGATAAGTCCAATTTTCTTTACTTAAAGTAGGGTCTTTGGGAACTTTAAACTCTTTTGTTAATAAAAACTCTTTATTTATTGTTAAAGCACTATCTTTTTGCCATTTAACAGGCTTAGCATTAGGGATTTTATTAGAACAACCAGTAAAAATTACAACTATTAAACTTATTAATATTATATTTTTCATTTTTAATCTCCTTAAATATTTTTATAATAATTTCTAAGTTCT
>CAYWUD010000661.1:0-1064 GCA_964461355.1 uncultured Pseudomonadales bacterium
CTCCTTTACTAACCCTTGCAACACCTCTTGCATAGGATCTTGTGGTGACTCACTCAATTGAGAAGGCTTTTTCATAAGGGTATCTGCAACAGCAGGCTCCCCTGCTTCAAAAGATTCTTGTAAAAAGCGCTCCGTCGAATCTTGGTCCCTATTGGGAGTATCACAATCAGAAAACTCTGAAATAGGAGATTCACTAAAACTTTCAGATAAAAAAGAGTCAGTACTCTCTTTTGGAAGTGTTTCTGGCGGAAGTTTTTTAATATGCCACGGATTATCCTCGGAAGGTTTTTTTTCTGGGGTAGCTAGGTTAGCCTCTTTTTCATCTCCATATGAGAAATGCTGAGAAAGTGCTTCTATACCCCCCTTTGGACGAAGGATCTCTGGAATTTGAGATTCAAGACCCCTAAAACTCTCTTCCCGTGAAGGTCTATCTAGTGAAATTCCCATATGAATATGTCGCTTCTCTTCTGGTTCTGCTACCATCTCTTTTTGAGGAGTACCCTCTTCTTCAGCACGCGACTGGATCATTGATTCAATTGCTTTCATCCGAATTTCCGCATTTCTTAAAACATCAGGAGATATCTCTTTTTCTGGCTCTGGCTCAGGCTCTAAAGTTTCCACCATAATAGATTGAGGTGGTGTTACCTGTTCATCAGAGTCTAGTTCTCTATGCTGAGTGCTAGGGTTATCTTTAGATAACCCTAGATGAAACTGCATAAGCTGCTTACTATCTACCATAGACCTACCCTGCTCACCACTATCTTGGGATGAAGAGTTATTTCGTCGTATTGTAATGGGAGATATAGGAACCTCTTCTTCATCATCCTCTCCCTCTATGCTCTTAGCTGCCTCAACATCACGATTAAGGTCATCAACACTTTCACCTTCGCCTCTGTAGGAGCCATCGGGATCGATAACTCCAGTTATCTCTATTGCCTTTGTGAGGCTCTTTTTAAAGGGACTTTTTAAGAAAATCTGTTTTCTTGAGACAACCTTGGCCGCAGGACCATATTGCTTCTCTATTTTTTTCAGCACAATTTCGAGGTTTTTCCCCGTAATCGTAA
>CAYWUD010000662.1:0-1064 GCA_964461355.1 uncultured Pseudomonadales bacterium
CTCATGATCCATCACCAGCACCGCAGCGGCACCGGCGGCGGCTTTTTTCTGCCCCTCGGCGCGGGAGGTGGTCCAGGAGTCGATCAGGTTGTCATCAAGCCCGAGGTTGCTGTCGAGGTAGGTTGCCGCCTGGGTGACAAAAGTGCTCATCTTGTCCTGAACTTCATTGACCTCCAGCCAGCGGGTGGCGTCGTTGAAGTTCTCCTGCGTCAGGTCGACGTTGTACAGCGGCACCGCACTGATGTACTGGAAGCGGGCCGTACCGCCCTCGGTGTTCCAGCTGGTGTAATCGCTGTTGCTGACCTCGACCAGGGTACCCTCGGTCAGGGTGGCACTGGTTTCGCTGTCGGTATAATCGACGTCGTCGATATCCTCGAGCAGCGGCGCAATCAGGTTGGCGCCCCAGAGGCTGGTCGGATCGATCTGGTTCAGCGTCTCTGCACTGACACTCAGCGTCCCCTTGCTGTCGACCACCGCATCGTTATTGATGTAGGCGTCGGCATCGTTATAGAAAAGCCCCACCGCGATCGCCGCCGAGACACCGGTCTCGGTGGTAAAGCGCGAATTGTCGCCAGTCGCGGCACCGTAATCGATCGCCTTGGAGCTGGCGGTCAGATTGGGGCGCGATGCAAGTGTCGCCGCCACGCTGATATCGCCATCGGCCTTTACCTGCTCGGGGCTCGCGCCATCGACGGTGCCGTCACCAATCCGGGCAACGACGTTGTTGTAGTCGACATGCACGGCAATGGCCGCAGCAATGTCGTAGGCATCGCCCTTGGTCTTGGGGCTGGAATCGGCATTCCACCAGCTATCGAACTTGCTCGACTTGCTGGAGAGCCAGGCCGTTGCACGGTCCTTCACCGGATTGGTGAGCTTGGATTTCATCGCCTTGCCGGCATCGGTCAGGTAATCGCCCTTGGAGTTGGTCCCCACGCCGGCGCTGGCCTTGACCCCGGCGGTGCGCGGCAGCGCATTGAGGATCTCCTGATCCATACTGGCGTCGACCCGGATATCCCCGGCCACGGTCGCAGAACCATCGAGGTAGGCGTGAGTATCACCGTCCT
>CAYWUD010000663.1:0-1063 GCA_964461355.1 uncultured Pseudomonadales bacterium
GATATAAAGTTTGCCAATTTTTTAGAATATTTGATTGCTGATAAAAAGTATAGTCCAGAAGCAGCATTAGCTGAAGCGCAACGATCAAAAAAATTTATTACAAAAATTTGTTTAAGAACATTGTATCGCTACATCGATGCAGGTATTTTCTTTCGAGTTACAAATAAAAATTTGCCAATAAAGTCAAAGCGAAGACGGATAAAAAAAGTTGTGAGAGTACAAAAAAAGTTAAGTGCGGGTGAAAGCATTACCAATCGCCCGAAGGAAATAGAAACAAGAAAGACTTTTGGACACTGGGAAATGGACACAGTTGAAGGGAAGAGAGGCGTTACAAAGTCATGCTTGTTGGTTTTAACTGAAAGAAAAACACGACATGAAATTATCATAAAATTAAAAAACAAAAAGGCTGTATCTGTTGTACGTGCTTTGGATCACATAGAAAAAAAATGGGGTAGTGCTTTTAAAAAAGTGTTTAAAAGTATTACCGTTGACAATGGAACTGAATTCTCAGATTATTATGGCATGGAAAAGTCTGCAACAGCCAAGGGGAAACGGACAATAGTATATTATTGCCATGCGTATGCGAGTTGGGAGCGTGGAACAAACGAGAACAATAATCGCTTGATTCGGCGACATATACCCAAAGGGACAGATTTTGACGGACGATCCCAAGAAGAAATTTCAAAGATCGAGCAATGGATAAATGATTATCCACGAAAGATATTTGAATTTAGAACAGCGAATGAAGAGTTCGAGGAACAGCTAGCCTTGTTATAAGTTTAGTGAAAAAAAGATATAATGTACGTGTGTCATGCAACGTAATGGCAATATGTATTTTTAGAAATCAATTAAGTGAAAGGAGAAAAGGAGCATTGTGAGTTTAGAGGAATGAGAAAGAAACATCAACGCAAAGAGAAAGTGTATTAAGATACGTTTAAAGAAAGGTGACCAGGATGAATAAAGACATTGCAAAATATGCTGAATATGTAAAGCCAAAGCCAATAGTGCTTGATAAAAACGAAGATGAGGATGTTAAGAAGATTGTTTCTATAATTCAAAAATT
>CAYWUD010000664.1:0-1060 GCA_964461355.1 uncultured Pseudomonadales bacterium
TTGTACAAATATGTGACTCTTTACATATTCCCGTTTTTCTTATTGGAACGGGTGAACAATATGGTGATATAAAGCCATTTGACAAAGAGGAGTTTATTGATAACCTGATTGGATCAGGAGCATAGTTATGCGTAGAATCGTCTATGTAACAGTATTACTGCTCTTTCTTGCTACATCTATAGGGGCAGAGGAGTTTTATCGCTCAGACCCCTCTGCATCACGTTATGATCAGATTACTTCTATAGAGGATGGATATGTTCTTGGTGTAAGCTATGATAACGGAAACTCATCTATGATAGAAACACTCTACCTAAATGGTAACATAAAGGGGTATTGGGTTACTATGAAAATTCTAGATGAGTACCATGTAAGTTATTATGAAAATGGTATCCTTCTAAACACTAAGGCGCTCACCTTAGATCAAAGACTTCTAAGTACTACAGAGTATCTTTCAGACGGTAAAATATTAAAAATTATGTATGAAGGACTTTCTGACAGTGTTACAAAACTTTCTTACTATCTTGATGGAGAGTTTCAATATCAGGACACCTACTTACGAGGTCTTGATAGAACAATACAGAGACGAGTAAGAACCTATGCTGATGGAAGTAAGGAAGAGCGTATTATTCTTCCTTCTCAAACAAAGGATGGCGGTATTTTTTCAGTAGAGGGAGACGATAGTCTGTTTCGGCTGTATTACAGTGGATCCGAGGGCGTACTAGACTACCAACGGTGGGTAGATGGAGAACTTGTAGAGGGTCGTATCTCTGAAGAATCTGATGGTGATGAGCAGGTTATTCAAATAATTGACGGAAAAGGGAACAAAAGTAAAGAGTATTTAGATGAACTCGGCCGTGTTATTCGAAAAGAGTTATATGATAAAAATGATCTTATTACAGAGGTTCAGCAGCTCTCATACGAAAATGATATTCTTGTGGAAAAAACAGTATATACAAAAAATTCATCCTATCGGTATGTATATGAGTATGATAGTAACACTATTATCTCTGAATCAATGTATCAGCAGGGAGTCTTAAAAAGAACAACCGACTATCTTCCT
>CAYWUD010000665.1:0-1054 GCA_964461355.1 uncultured Pseudomonadales bacterium
CAAGACCTTCAAGGATGCGCTGCGCATGGGCGCCGAAGTGTTCCATGCCCTGAAGGCGGTACTGAAGGCCCGTGGCCTGTCCACCTCCGTGGGTGACGAAGGCGGCTTCGCGCCGAACCTTTCCTCCAATGCCGATGCACTGGCGGTCATCAAGGAAGCGGTCGAGCAGGCCGGTTACACCCTGGGCACCGACATCACGCTGGCGCTGGACTGTGCTTCTTCCGAGTTCTATCAGGACGGCGTGTACGACCTGAAGGGCGAAGGCAAGCAGTTCAACTCCGAAGGCTTCAGCGACTACCTGGCCGAGCTGGTGGCGCAGTACCCGATCCGCTCCATCGAAGACGGTCTGGACGAGTCCGACTGGACCGGCTGGGCCTACCTGACCCAGATTCTGGGTGACAAGATCCAGCTCGTCGGTGACGACCTGTTCGTCACCAACACCAAGATCCTGAAAGAAGGGATCGAAAAGGGCATCGGTAACTCCATTCTGATCAAGTTCAACCAGATCGGTTCTCTGACCGAAACCCTGGAAGCGATCAAGATGGCCAAGGCAGCCGGTTACACCGCGGTGATCTCCCACCGTTCCGGTGAGACCGAAGATGCGACCATCGCCGATCTGGCGGTGGGTACTGCGGCCGGTCAGATCAAGACCGGTTCTCTGTGCCGTTCTGACCGTGTGTCCAAGTACAACCAGCTGCTGCGTATCGAGGAAGAACTGGGTTCTCAAGCGCCGTACCGGGGTATTGCTGAGCTGACTCGTTAATTTTCTTTTCGAGTTAGGTTGAAAAAAGAGCGTCTTAGGGCGCTCTTTTTTTATGTCTGTTCGTTGGGATACAGCCGCAATTTTAAGTCTGCATTGATAGATTGTGTGGGGGCCGCCCCACACGCGGGCAAAGGGGGCAGGTCGCCCTTGCCCCCTTTGCAATCCCCTAGCGGCCCGCCGCAGTGGAAAGCTCCTCGGTCTGATTGGTCAGATCGGCTAACGCGTTTCATGGTGCATCCCTGCACCGAAACGCTGGCCTGCCGTCCAGGCAGCCCTACGCCGCTTCACAAT
>CAYWUD010000666.1:0-1053 GCA_964461355.1 uncultured Pseudomonadales bacterium
GGAAAGGAACACTAGAGACACCCGTAAGTATGACCCCATACCCTTACGTACTTAATAATCCGCTTAAATATGTGGATCCGCTAGGGTTAAGCCCAATGCTTAGCGAAGCTGATTTAGACGATGGTATACGAGCATATCTAGAGAACATAAGAATACGTGCTGGATTAGAACCTGAGATAAGCATTAATGAGATTATGAAATATAATGCTCTTGGTCGCTTTGTAAACAACAGCTCACAGATTGGGTGTTTTGAGGGGAAGAGTGAAATCAGTATAAGTGACGTTGAATACAAACTGGGTAATGGACCTGGTCCTCACATATACAAGTTTTTAAGTACAGATGAATTTACAGGAGAAACATACTGGGTGTATACGTATGTGCCAGATTCAACATTAGAAAACATGGTAGAAGCGACTTATGGTTTAATTCCCTTTATTGGAGGTAATGTTGTCGAAGGAATTCACAATTTTAATGGTTTTGAAACTTTTAATGTTGATGATGCATACTATGAGGTTAAAGAAAAATTGTCATTTACATCCGATTTGCTTTCGCAAGCAGAAAAGCTTGCAAAAGTATCAAAGCTATCAGATGGTATAAAAGCGGCAGGCTCAACAGTTGGCAAAGCAGCAGGTATTGTTTCATATGCTATTACAGCATTCGATGTTGCAAAGCAATATAATGATAGAGACAGAACAGCAATGAATAACTTAATTGATAGACTGGTTGGAAATAATTTGTCAGGACGCTCAAGAGACGAAGTAATTGCTAAGTATGCGTATTCATTTTCAAAAATAGATGAATACGTCAACAATGGAGATGTAAGTTATTCAGCCAATTGGGATGGTCACATTGAATCATACTCATATAACTCAGATACAATAGATGAATTAAAAGAGGATTTAGGTGTTCTTGAAGCAACCTTTAGATAATTTAGGGGGTGATGACATGGATGTTATGGGAAGTTTAGTATTTCTTATTATTATGATATTTGTAATTAATATTGGAGCAATAGTAAGGCTTAAGTTTTTTAATAATTTATCATGGAAAACTCTA
>CAYWUD010000667.1:0-1049 GCA_964461355.1 uncultured Pseudomonadales bacterium
TATTAACTCACCAACAAACGATGAGCCATCCCATCAAGCTGTGTCTTGGTCTTCTCCCACAGAGGCATAACCTGCTTCATTAGGCGATAAAACCGTTCACTGTGGTTGTGCTCGGCGATATGACAAAGCTCGTGCAGGATCACATAGTCCACACAGTCCCGTGGCGCTTTGATCAAGTGAGGGTTCAGAGTAATGCGCCCGTTGGGCGAACAGCTTCCCCACTGTGTTTGCATCGTTAAAATCCGCAGGGGTGGACGCTCCTTGACCCAAAGCGCCTGATCCAGCATCACCTCAAGACGCCCTGCAAAATACACCTTGGCTCGGGCCTTGTACCAGTCGGTCAGCAAGGCCCGAACCTTGTCCGCACTGCTGTCTTTTACGGACACCTCCAGTTTTCCGCGCAGGAGCTTGACGCCCTGTACGTGATCCGAAGTCTCGACGACCTTCAGCAGATATTGTTTACCCAGGTAGTAATGACTTTCACCACTGATATAGTGCCGTGGTCTGATGTGCTCTATCTGCTGACGAAAATCACGCAGCTGGGTATAGATCCAGCGGCCGCGTTTCTTTACCGCCGCAAGCACTTCATCGTCACCCACCGCGTCCGGAGCCGAGACGACTACACGACAGTCTTGATGCACCTTGATCAGCACCGTGTTGCCGGTTTTCGGTCGCGGTGCCCGCTCGAAGGGGATCAGCTCATCACCATAGCGAAAGCTTAACCCCTCTCCACAGGCCGGAATCACTACTGCCATTGGATCACGCGCCACTCAAGCCTACCCGGTTAATATGCACGACCATCTCCACAATTTTTTTTGCCTGATCCATCCCCCCACCGATCGCCTTGCACTCCTGGAACATCCTGGGCAACAGCTTTTTACGGATATCCGCTTCGATGTTCTGCGGGTTAATGGAGTGCTCGGCAACCGAGTCCGTAACCGACTGGTCAATCGCAAAGGCCTGCTTGATCCATTTCTCCTGTACCTGCGCATCCAGCATGGCGAATGCTTCGGGCAGCACCTTTTTCAACACCCCGTAGTAGGCCTGGG
>CAYWUD010000668.1:0-1046 GCA_964461355.1 uncultured Pseudomonadales bacterium
TAGTGATTTTCGCGCGCGAACTCTCGGTTGACTGCATATAGGACGGTACCGACTCAGTCGTTGTATCCGCCTTCGGTCTGGCTGCCGCCCCGGAAGTGCTCTTGCCTGCCCCGGCCCCCTGAGAAGGCGCCCCTTTGGGCGGCTCGGAAACCACTTTCTCCCTCATCTTGGCCCTTGAGCTGACGGTAGAGTCCATATAGGTCGATCGCTGCTTGGCCGGTTGCGCCGGCGTCACCGGATCATTTCCCTGGGCTGTGCCGCTATTCCCTGCATCGGCAGCGGTTCGAGTCCCGCTCGGGCGCTCTGTGGCAACATCCGACGGTGCGTCCGACTTGTTGCCAGGCCTGGTCTCAGGTTTTGTCGCAGAGTCCGAATTCGCTTTGGGCCTCGGCTTTTTCATCTTCTGATCCAGTTCACGCTGAGCATTTTTAAGATCCTGGATCTCGTCTTCGCGGCTGCGCGTTTTACCGTCCTGAGCACTTGCCGGCGTATCGCCTTCCTCCTTGGAGCGCGGCTTGCTGTCACTCACCTTGTCCCGCTTGGGTCCAAGATCGGCGTTATCAACCGTTTTACTGCCGGACTTGGGTTTCTCCTTTTTGGACTCGCGCTTACCTTCAAGGTCAACCTCAATGGCATAACCGCTCTCTTTATCGGTCTTTTTCAGCTTGGTGACCTCACCAGTAACACTGACACCATCCTCTCCGGACAGTTTGGCCTCCTGGTCTGTCACCTGCTCAGCGTTGATCTCCAGCTTGCCGCCGGCAGCAATACTGACGCCCTTCCCTTTCTCCTTGTTGCCTCCGGATGCCTGCACATTGACGCCGCCACTCTGCTCCTCCTTCGACAGGCTGGCCTCTGCCTGCAGGCTGACCGAACTGTCGGATGAGCTGTCCTTGGCTTCGAGCAGTTTGACCTCTCTGGCATTGATCTGGGTCGAACCGTTGGAATCCACCGTCGTCCCCTCAAGAGTCACGCTGTCCTTGGCCGTGACCTTGATATTGCCCGAGCCAGAACGAATATTTGCCACCGTGCTAGTCGTGGAGTCA
>CAYWUD010000669.1:0-1043 GCA_964461355.1 uncultured Pseudomonadales bacterium
TTTAGCTCCCATCCAGATAGCACCTGGGTTCTTGTTGATTTTCTCAACTTCAGGAACTTCGTATCGTGTATACAATCGAGCTTTATCAATTCCATTGTACGCGAACTCTAAGTAGTCATTCTCAGACTCAACACCAAGTGCAACAATCTCTGATGTAAGGTACTCATATCCAGCTTTTACTTCGAAATCTCCAAAGGTAGCATCAACATCTACGTTTACAGAAATGTTGAACTCACTAGTATAAGCTTTGGTAAGGTCAGGAAGACCAACTTCTACAGTAGCACCAAGTACAGGAATAAGTCCCTCATCTCCAGAAGCCTCTTTAAGCTCAAAACCAGCCTCAACAACATGGTTTCCATCTAAAACGTACTGGTAGTAAGCACCAGCACCTACAGTAAACCCATCAACAACTGCAAGCTCAGTCTCAAGAGAAGCGTCTACTTTGAAAGCAAATTTGTTTGCTGTTACCGCTTGGTCCATATCAACAATAAAGTCAGTTCCTACAGCGATACCAAGACCAGCAAGTACGGGAAGTCCCATCTCTACTTTTGCGTGAGTACCAAGTAGCTTACCGTTGTTCCAAGAGAAAGCAACAGAAGGAGTTAAGAAATCCATAAGAGCTACACCATCAAAGGCAAGTAAAAAACCGTAGTAAGAGTGCTTAGCTGCTTCTAGGTCTGAATCGTCCCAACTTGTTTCAGTAGTAGCTACCGCTCGGATAGTACCAATATCATCAAGTACAAAACCAATCTCTAATCCACCACTAGCGTTGTCGTTTTTAACTTTAAAACCAGCAGCTTGAATATCAGCTTCCTTAGAATCAATTAAAAGATCCTCAATAGCTTCTGCGTAGTTAGCTTTAGTGTTTGCAGAGGTAAGTTGGAAGTATAGGAAGTCTTTGTATAAGATCTTAGCTACAACGGTAGGCATCTTAACATCAAAAGATTTCTGAGCATCACCTTTCTTGATGTCCTTTTCGTCATCATCGTCATTAGCAAGGTTGTCTACAGAAAAGTCTTTTAACTCAATGTATCCTCTCCAGT
>CAYWUD010000670.1:0-1042 GCA_964461355.1 uncultured Pseudomonadales bacterium
CAGCGGTACCCACGTCAACGTTTCCGGTGCCGGTATCACCAAGCATGCCAAGCATCCGGCCGAAGCGCAGAAGTTCCTGACCTGGCTGACCACCGGCGAAGCGCAGAAGATCTTTGCCGAAGTGAATATGGAATACCCGGCGGCGGTCAACGCCGAGTGGGCCGAACAGGTCAAGGGCTGGGGCACCTTCAAGCAGGATGAGCTGAACGTCGAAGCCGCCGGCCGCCTGCAGGCCGAAGCGATCAAGCTGATGGATCGTGCCGGCTACAACTGATGGCGGTTGAGTCTCTACTCCGCTGAAGCAAGGAGCCCCGTTGTGTACGGGGCTTTTTGCATTCGGCGTGGTTGTTTGCGGGTGCTGGGTTAGACTCAGGCCCTGTCGTATCCAACCGATGGCAGAAGTGATGAGCAAGACGTGTTCGAAACAGCAATGGGGGCGGGGGCTTGCCCTGGTGGTAGCCGCGCTCGTGCTGATGCCGATGCTGGTACTGTTTTCCAGCTGGAGCGAGATTCAGACCGATATCTGGAGTCACCTGTGGCAGACCCAGCTGCCGACCCTGCTGGGCAATACGCTGATGCTGCTCGCCGGGGTGACGTTCGGGGTTCTGCTGCTGGGGGTGAGTCTGGCCTGGCTGACCGCGGTGTGCGAGTTTCCCGGGCGCCGTTGGCTCGACTGGGCCCTGATGCTGCCCTTTGCCGTGCCGGCCTATGTGCTGGCGTTTGTGTTTGTCGGCCTGCTCGATTTCAGCGGGCCGGTACAGAGCTTTCTGCGCCAGCAGATCAGCGGGTTTACCTACGTCAATGTACGCGGCACGGTCGGGGTGGTGACGGTGCTGGTGTTGGTGTTTTACCCCTATGTCTACATGCTGGCGCGCGGCGCCTTTCTGGCACAGGGGCGCGGCCTGATGGATGCGGCCCGGATTCTCGGCGTCAGTCCGCTGCAGGGCTTTGTGCGCGTAGCGCTGCCGATGGCGCGCCCGGCCATTGCTGCTGGCGTGGCGCTGGCGCTGATGGAAACACTGGCCGATTTCGGAGCGGTCTC
>CAYWUD010000671.1:0-1041 GCA_964461355.1 uncultured Pseudomonadales bacterium
ATCAACGTGTTCGCAACCACCGTAGTAACGCTTGGTCGGGTAGCCTTCGGCGTACTTGTTGGTCAGCTTGCTACCCTGAGCCTCCATCACCAGCGGGCTGGCGTAGTTTTCAGAGGCAATCAGTTCGATGTGTTCTTCCTGGCGCTTGGCTTCCTGCGCCATCGCTTCCGCCAGTTCGGGATCGAAACTGGCAAGAGTCATATCCGCGTTAAACATATGAGCCCTTATTTCAAATAGGATGATCAGTACTAGCTGGCGCACATTGTAAAGGAAATAGAAGAAGGCAGCACTTCTATTTACAGCATGCTGCACGCACCCGGAGCCAGCGAAGATAACGACAGCCCCGCAGGGCGGCGATTGCGTCCGCCCCCCCCTTCAGGTATGTTGCCGGCAATCATTCCAAACTCCGTTTTCTCGCCGTGCCGTTCCCTTGAACGCCCCCGGATGCACGGCGTCTACAACTCGAGAAACACCCCAAGATGGCTCAATACGTTTACACGATGAATCGCGTGGGCAAGGTCGTACCGCCCAAGCGTCAGATTCTCAAGGACATTTCCCTCTCCTTCTTCCCCGGCGCCAAGATCGGTGTACTGGGCCTGAACGGTGCCGGTAAATCCACGCTGCTGCGCATCATGGCCGGCGTCGATACCGAATTCGAAGGTGAAGCACGCCCGCAAGCGGGCATCAAGGTGGGCTATCTGCCGCAGGAGCCGGAGCTCGATCCGAACAAGACCGTGCGCCAGATCGTCGAGGAAGCACTGAGCGAAATCACCGAAGCTCAGGCCAAACTCGAAGAAGTCTACGCCGCCTACGCCGAGCCCGATGCCGACTTCGACAAGCTGGCCGCCGAGCAGGCCCGTCTTGAAAACATCATTCAGGCCGCAGACGCGCACAACCTCGAGCGCAAGCTCGATGTCGCCGCCGACGCTCTGCGTCTGCCGGAGTGGGACGCCATCGTCGCCAACCTCTCCGGGGGTGAACGTCGCCGTGTTGCCCTGTGCCGCCTGCTGCTGGAAAAACCGGACATGCTGCTGCTGGACG
>CAYWUD010000672.1:0-1038 GCA_964461355.1 uncultured Pseudomonadales bacterium
TTTTAGATGAGGCACAGAATACCACACCGCAGCAGATGAAAATGTTTTTAACCCGCCTTGCGGAAAACTCAAGAACCATTGTAACAGGAGATGTTACCCAGATAGATTTGAAAAAATCAATTCCCTCTGGTTTAGTGCATGCACAGAAGATTCTTGAAGGAGTTCCAGGTATTGAGATTCATACATTTAAAGAAGATGATGTTGTTCGAAGTTCGCTAGTACGAAAGATTGTGAGGGCCTATGATGAGAAAAGCTAAGGAAGAAGACCCTCCTTCATTACGTATTCGAATGAGAAACAATAGGCTTACTACCACACTTGTTGTGGTATCTGTGATATTGTCTTTTCTTATGATATTTCTTCCCCGTACCATAGCAAATGGGCAAGCTCTCTATTTACCTAAAAATATTGAGGTAGGAGAGGTCTCTAGTCGTACGGTGGTGTTGCGAAGACCTTTGGTGTATCAGGATATTCCCGCAACAAAGGCACTTCAAAAGCAAAGAGCCGAAGAGGCTCTGCCGGTATTTAGTTATAATAACTCCGTAGTGTTTCAGGTGCGTAATACCTTGGAGACTGTTGCAAAGGCCTTAAGCTCAAAAGAGCAGTTTGAAGCACGTCTTTTTGTTTTGGAGGAGATTTTTTCACCATCTGAGATTGCCTACCTTCGGGAAAGTACTAATAAGTTATCCCTATTTCCTCTTATTGGTGAATTTTCTGATCGTATCTTAGAGTACGGTGTTGTAGATGAAGATCAGTATATCCGATATAAAAAGGGTGATGAAATTATTATAAAAGAGCAGAATTATATTAAGCAGTCGAGCCAGAAAGTTCTTGCCGATAAAGATATTATTTTGCTAAGTACCATACCAGAGGTTGTGAGTTTTCTTGTGCTAGGCCTTGGAATTACCGATAGCGATGAAACATTTATTCAGTTTTTACTTTCAAAAGTTTTAGCACCAAACCTTTTTTATAATCATGCAGAATCATCCGCTCTTTTAGAATCCTATGTTTCAAGTGTATCACCGGTTTTTACCAAGGTA
>CAYWUD010000673.1:0-1036 GCA_964461355.1 uncultured Pseudomonadales bacterium
CTATGGGTGGTGCTCCTGGTATGGGAGGAATGGGTGGCATGGGCGGCATGATGTAAGCCTTGTTACTATTATGATAGAGAGGGTGCTTCTGCACCCTCTTTTTTATGAGAGAAAGAGAGTGAGGTGTTACTCCCTTTCTCTATCCCGATGCCTTGACCGGAGTACTTTTGTCGGGTACAATTCACCCATGAAAAAAATAGAGTTTATGAGTACCATTGGGTATCAGGGAAATGCTGCCTTGGTATCTACTAAATTGATAAAAATGTATAAAGGGCTCACCCTTGAACAGCTAGTAGAGAAGGGGTATTACCGTGCAGCGGTGGCTTCTGTGCTTTTTGACAAAGCCTCAGATAAAGAGCAGTATCTTGTAGATACATATAATAATAACTCTTCTGTACCAGTACGTAGTTTTGTACATTTACAACGGGTTTATGGAGTTCCTGAACCTCCAGAAAAGATTGGTAAAATTCAAAAAATAAAAAGCTAACACTCATAAGGAGATAGTATGAAACGTATTCTGTGTATACTGCTGTTTGTGCTTTTGGGGTTTTCTCCTTTGGCTGCAAATGCAACTCACTCTATGGTTCCTGTGGGAGACCGCGTGTATGATGTATTACGGTTTGGAGAGGTGAAAGGGTATATAGATACCCCATTCCCCCTAAAACCTTATAGTCGATCGGTTGTGGTTGATGCACTTGAAGATATATTAGAGCACCGTGATCAACTTTCCGAGCTGGAAATTATACGAGTAGAACGTGAGCTATCACGTTTTGATCGTAGTTCTGAAAAGCAGAGCTTTCTTAAGGATGGAGTGCTGTTATCGAGCAACGAGCTTGTAGGTGATGATAAGCCAATTTCTGCAACCTTGGGAATGGGTTTAAGTTCTGAAATGTATTCTAATCTTGGCGATGTAGATCAATTTGCTCACTTAAATCAGTTTAAACTGTATCTTGAGGGAGATTTAGGATCATTTCTCTCTTACAGGGTATTAGGGTCTCTGATGTATAATAATATTAATAATCCACATATTATGTCG
>CAYWUD010000674.1:0-1035 GCA_964461355.1 uncultured Pseudomonadales bacterium
ATGGTTCCCGAGCCAAGTAAGTCACCAGTGCGCATTGCACAACCACTGGACGCGTGATGGGTTAGCTGCTGCGCACAAGACCAGTACATACCTTTGAAGTTGGTGTTGCTGATCACCGTGCTCTGCTGGGCGCCTTGCGGTAATAGCTCGACCGACAACTTAATATCGAAGTTTTGCGCCTGATTCTGTTGAAGATACTCCAATGGCTCTGGATCTTGGGTTGGCCCTGACACTCTAAAAGGCTCAAGCGCTTCTTGAGTCACCACCCAGGGAGATATAGTGCTGGCGAAGACTTTGGCCTGAAACGGTCCAAGAGGTTGATATTCCCACACCTGAACGTCTCGCGCCGACCAGTCATTCAACAGCACGTAACCAAAGATCATCTCGTTCGCTTGAGAGGTCGTGATCGAGCTACCCATCTCGTTGCCATAACCCACGACCGCACCAATCTCGAGTTCAATATCCAGCTTTCTCGACGGCGCGAATATCGGAGCTTTGGCGTCTGGGGCTTTGAGCTGACCAACCGGACGGTGAATATCCGTACCGCTGACCACCACCGTGCTCGCACGCCCATTGTAACCAATGGGGATATGGAGCCAGTTCGGCATCAGTGCGTTTTCTGGGTCGCGGAACATGCAGCCAACGTTGGTAGCATGCTCTCGAGACGCGTAAAAGTCGGTATATTCCATCACTTCAAATGGCAGATGCATGGTGGCTTCTGATTGGGCAACTAACACACGGCTGCGCAGCGACTCGTCATCACGCAGTAAAGCATTATCTATGTTAAGGAGATTGGAAACATCGCGACGCACACGGGACCAAGCCGCCTTTCCCAGTGCCATAAATGGATTCAGTTTGCTCTGGTCGAACACCTTGTTTTCCAGTGACAGCAGCCCAGCCTGTTCAATCAAAGTTAGGTCGAGGATACAGTCACCAATCGCGATACCAACGTGCGGTTGTTGACGAGGCTCTGTCGAGAAAACACCAAAAGGCAGATTCTGGATCGGAAAAGGACTTTCAGGCGCGTTGGCGCTC
>CAYWUD010000675.1:0-1034 GCA_964461355.1 uncultured Pseudomonadales bacterium
CTTATCTTTCTATTTTTACTGACTCTAGGGTACAAAAAAAGCCGCGCAATGTCTGCACGGCTTTTTGAATCGTATTAATAGCTAACGGCTATTGTTTCTTCTCAGAATTATCCCAAATACCATCTTCAAGTTGAGATTTAAGCTCCGGGAAATCGTTAACATCGAACGTCGGTACTTTGCCTTCATTTAATTGACGGTTGTAGTCTTTCGCCAGCTTGATCACGATGCCAGACAGTAAAAGAATCGCCACCAAGTTCACAATCGCCATCAACCCCATCGAGACATCAGCCAATGACCAGACGACCGGCAAGGACGCCAGTGCACCAAACATCACCATGCCTAACACGACTACTCGGAAAATACTGAGGCCTGCTTTGTGGTTGTGCTCAAGGAAGATAAGGTTGGTTTCTGCGTACGAGTAGTTGGCAATGATTGAAGTAAACGCGAAGAAGAAAATCGCAACAGCCACAAAGATGCCGCCCCAACTCCCCACTTGAGAGCTCAAAGCATTCTGAGTCAGTTGAATACCAGTCACTTCACCATGAGGAACATATTCTCCTGACATAAGGATGATCGCCACTGTCGCGGAACAGATAACAATCGTATCAGTAAACACGCCAAGCATTTGAACATACCCTTGAGAAGCGGGATGAGGCGGATAAGGCGTAGCAGATGCCGCAGCATTTGGGGCAGAACCCATACCCGCTTCGTTTGAGAACAAACCGCGCTTAATGCCATTGATCATTGCCTGAGCGATAGCATAGCCCAAGCCGCCCGCCGCTGCTTCTTGCAGGCCAAATGCGCTCTTAAAGATCAGAGAAACCACCGCTGGCACTTTCTCGATATTCATGAACATCACAAACAGTGCAAGTACTAAATACGCCAGAGCCATAACAGGAACAATCAGCTCTGCCACACGAGCAATGCGTTTGATCCCGCCAAAAATAACCACGGAAGACAGCACCACTACAGCAATGCCTACGTAAATGGAATCCCAACCAAATGCAGCATGCATCGCATTTGCGATTGAGTTT
>CAYWUD010000676.1:0-1028 GCA_964461355.1 uncultured Pseudomonadales bacterium
ATAGAAAGTACGCAGATAGGTATAGAGCCAGTCATCACCACGGACACGGGCTACCAGAGTCAGGTCCGGCGGCGTAGCACCGAACCAGGCCTTGGCCTCCTCATCGCGCATGGCGTTTTCCATCAGATCACCGATTTTGGCGCTCTTGTCGAAGACCAGATTCTCCATCATCAGCGCATGCGGCACCTCAAGATCATCCGCCACACGCTCGTAACGCTGAAACTGGGTGCTGTGACAGCCAGAACAGTAGTTCATGAAGTACTTGGCACCCCGCTGGAGCGAGGCCGTATTGGAGACATCGGGCTCCATCTTGTCCAGCGGATAACCGCCACCGGCGGCCAGCACCAGGCCCGGCACCAGCGTCAGAAGAAACGTTACAATCAACTTGTTCATTAGCCTGTCACCCTTTCCGGTACCGGTTTAGTCTTCTCGATGCGGGTAAAGAACGGCATCGCCAGCAGGAAGCCGAAGTAGTACAGCGAACCGCACCGCGCCATCCAGGTGTATAGGTCGGTTGCCGGTTTGGTACCCAGCCAGGTCAACAGAATGAAGTTCAGACCAAAAATGATGATGCCCACACGGCTGATCCAGCCCTTGTAGCGCCAGGACTTGACCGGACTGCGGTCGAGCCAGGGCAGCACGAACAGGACCGCGATGGCGCCGCCCATGGCCACGACACCCAGCAGTTTGTCCGGCACCGCACGCAGAATCGAATAGAAGGCGCCGAAGTACCAGACAGGTGCGATATGCTCCGGAGTCTTCAGACCATTGGCCTGCTCAAAGTTGGCGTGCTCAAGGAAATAGCCGCCCATCTCGGGGAAGAAGAACATCACCCCGCAGAAGGCAAACAGGAACACGACCACACCCACGATATCCTTGACGGTGTAGTACGGGTGGAACGGAATGCCATCACGCGGAATACCGTTTTCATCCTTGTTTTTCTTGATTTCGATGCCATCAGGGTTGTTGGACCCCACCTCGTGCAGCGCGACGATGTGCAGCACGACCAGGCCCAGCAGCGCAATCGG
>CAYWUD010000677.1:0-1027 GCA_964461355.1 uncultured Pseudomonadales bacterium
GACGGCCATGATTTCGCCCAGTCCCTTATGCTGCAGCACGTTCAGAATCGGTTTGCCGGCAGTCCCCTGGGGTTCGCCATCGTCGCTACAGGCGATCTGGGTCTGGCCTTCGGGCGGGCCGGCGACATAGGCCCAGCAATGGTGGCGGGCATCGGGGTAGCGGTTCTTCAGTTCGGCCAGAAAGGCCAGTGCTTCGTCACGACTGCGTACCGGCTGCAGGAAACAGATAAAGCGCGAGCGCTTGACCTCCTGTTCGATCTGCGCCGGAGCTGCGGGAATCGGGTAATTCAAGGGTCAGACCGGAGTAGGGGCAAAGACACTATGCTGCCCAACCTTGCGCGCAACCGCAACCGTGCCGGGAGCGCCTATTTGTACAGGGCGCCCGATTTGGTCAGTGACTGACCTTCGAGCAGACGGATGCGGGCGCGGGCGCGGAAGCCGTATTCCGACTGGGGATAGCGCGAGAGAATAAAACGGTAGGTTTCCAGTGCATCCATGAAGTAGCCCTGACGTTCCAGGCAGAGACCGCGCATCATCGAGATTTCGGCCTGCAGGTAGCGACGTTTGCGGATCAGGCGGTCTGCTTCACTGAGATTCTGCAGCACCGCTTCGCAGTTGTCGTTGTCGTAGTTTTCGTAGGCGTTGGCCATGGTGCTGTCGATGCGGTAGCTGGTGCAGCCGCTCAGCAGCAGCGCCAGCAGCAGGCTGCTCCCGATCTGTATGGCAGATTTCATCCCCATCTCCCTTGCGTTGGCGGTTGGCATGAACGGGTTATCGGCGTCATGCGGCCGGACTTTAGCAAAGGCCGGCCTCAGTATGCTGTGAACTTACAGGGAGAGCCCCTGCTGGAAGAGGGCGTCCTTCTTCTGCAGCAGCTGTTCGAGTTTCTGCTGTTGTTCGTTACTGAGGCTTGGCAGTGTGTCGTTGAGCTCAAGCCCGAGCAGGGCCACCAGTGCCGGTTCGCAGGCGCCGGGAAGATCCTTCTGCAGCCTGTGCCACTGTTCCGGCGTGTGCGCCGTGGCGTTCA
>CAYWUD010000678.1:0-1026 GCA_964461355.1 uncultured Pseudomonadales bacterium
CAGCAAGCGCATTCGTATTCACCACGCGCACCTGGAAGAGGACGCCGGCAAGAGCCTGCACGAAGACTTCCACGGCATGACCGGCATCGACCTGAACCGTGCCGGCACGCCGCTGCTGGAGATCGTGTCCGAGCCGGACATGAGTTCGGCCAAGGAAGCGGTGGCCTACATGAAGGCACTGCACGCGCTGGTACGTTATCTCGGCGTTTCCGACGGCAACATGGCCGAGGGCAGCCTGCGCTGCGACGCCAACGTTTCCGTGCGTCCGAAGGGTCAGGAAAAACTCGGCACCCGCGCCGAGATCAAGAACGTCAACTCGTTCAAGTTCATCGAAAAGGCGATCAATTTCGAGATCGAACGTCAGATCGAACTGATCGAGGACGGCGGCGAAGTGATCCAGCAGACCCGCCTGTACGATCCGGACAAGGACGAGACCCGCGCCATGCGCAGCAAAGAGGAAGCCAACGACTACCGTTACTTCCCCTGCCCGGATCTGCTGCCGGTCATCATCAGTGACGCAGAACTCGACGCCGTGCGCCGCGAAATGCCGGAACTGCCGGGCGCCAAAAAGGCCCGTTTCATCAGCGAGCTGGGTCTGTCCGAATACGACGCCAGCATCCTGTCCGCCGAACGCGCCAATGCCGAGTACTTTGAAGCGGTGGCCAGTGCCAGCGGTGAAGCCAAGCTCGCCGCCAACTGGATGATGGGTGAAGTGGCCAGCTACCTGAACGATCAGAGCATCGGTATCGAAGCGTTCCCGCTGACCCCGGCCGATCTGGCCGGCCTGCTGGCCCGCATCAAGGACAACACCATCAACAGCAAGGCGGCCAAGACCGTCTTCGCGGCAATGGTCGCCGGTGAAGGCAGCGCCGATGCCATCATCGAAGCCAAGGGCCTCAAGCAGGTAACCGATACCGGCGCGATCGAGGCGGTTATCGATGAAGTGCTGGCCGCCAACGCCGAGCAGGTCGGTAATTACCGAGCGGCAGAAGACGACAAACGCGGTAAAATGATCGGCTTCTTCGT
>CAYWUD010000679.1:0-1018 GCA_964461355.1 uncultured Pseudomonadales bacterium
CCTTTTTTTCTGCAGCCTTAGCCATAATAGTAAGGATACATGAGGATAGGGCGGTTCCTACTAAATCAGTGGGAGAGAATCCACGTCCTTGCCCGCCGTTATCAACAGGTAAATCGGTAGTAATCTTTGCACCACTTGGTTGGTGTTCTGAGGTAACCTGATAATCTCCTTGATATACTGACTTTACTGTAACGCCCATATAAACTCCTTATACTAAGTGAATAAAATAGGATAAAAACTCTCCTAATCTATTTATATAGAGGTGTGCCGAAATAAGGTTGCGTGTTCCACCCTGATCCATCTTAAATGCAATCTGATGTTCAACTCGTTGCACCGCAACCTGTGCTAGGTTGCAGGAAGCCTCTAAAAGAGAGTTACCAGGGACAAAAGACTCTTCCAGTTGAATAGACTGGGAGAACCTTTTTGTATAGGTCTCCATCTGGCCTGTTGCTTCCTCTATGTTATGTAGCTCATTCTCTTGATAATCCCCATCAATAACACGGCGAACCTGCAATAGATCGGTTTGGATCATTTTTATCACCTTTCCATAAGGATCTAATCTCGAATCTTGCTCACTCTCTAGAAGAGCACGAGCGTACCCTAGTTGAGCTTGTAGCCCATCTAACTCAAGGAAAAGCTCTGCGAGATCATGATTCTTATGACGGGTGTTATTACTCATTCACTGTCTCCACAGGGACATACACAAAAATATCCTTATATCCTATCTTTGTGAGAAATAGTGTAAAAGGTTCTAGGTCCTTTTGTGCTATCTTGTAGAGAGATACATGAAACAGTCCATCTGTATCTTCCTCTATAACAGGAGTGTAGGAGTATGTGTTCTTTGTTTCAAGTGGATGAATGAAATTTTGCGCACGTTCCTCGGTTGAGAAAACACCAAGCTGCATATTTACAAAGTTGGCATCTTCCACTCTGTTATATAAACTTTCTGGCTTCTCTGGAGCGTACATAATTTCGAGAAGTACTGGAGCAACTCCCTCTTGAATCATATCAATCTCTT
>CAYWUD010000680.1:0-1018 GCA_964461355.1 uncultured Pseudomonadales bacterium
CGGCCGAACCGACACCGATCAGCAGCAGCTGTGCCGCTGATCGCACCCGGGAGCGACCCGATTTGGTTTTTCCCTTGGCCCGCTCGGAGACAACCACAAAAGCACCGCGCAGGGTGCACCAAATAACGCGATAAACTCGGTTCATCCTTGATGCCCCCTCAGATTGAATAACTCATGCGGACCCAGAGCTGCGGCGATTCACGATCCAGCGCATGCGGAACCTCCACCGGTGCCGACAGCATCAGATCGGTCTGCAGCGCCTGCCACCAGAGCGTGGCGCCGAGCGTCACCCCCGAAAGGCGCCCTTCGGGCACAAAGTCATTGCGACTGAAGGTCTCTCCGAAGTCATAACCGAGATAGGTGCGTGCCGAAATGGCCTGCCCGCCCAGTTGCATGTGCGGGAAATAGGACAGTTCGTTGCGGACAAAATAGCCATGGTCCCCCGACAGGCTGTTTTCATCGTGTCCACGCACGCTGTACAGCCCGCCGACAAAGATCTGTTCCGAGCCATACAGGGGGTCTTTGGCATACTGCGCGGTTAACTGGCTGCTCCAGCTCCAGCGCTGGTTCTCGAGCACAAAGGGGCGGTTGTAGCCGAGCCCCAGGGTGTATTTCTCGAACTGGGCGCGCGGCGCTTCATCCGGCAGGTTATCGCCGTCTTCCAGCGCTCCGAACTGCTTGAGCCCCTGTGCATAACCGATATCCGCCGACAGATAACCGCCCGCCAGCGCGGTCATGGCCGAGGTAGACAGCGTCAGGATACTCAGCTCACGACTGCTGACCTCGAGCAGCTGGTCCTGAAGAAAGTTCTCGCTGTCCTTGTTGGTCAGGTTGGCGGCAACGCTGATGCGTGAATCCTGATCGCGATAAAGCAAATGATCGAGGTTGTAGGACGCCGTCTTGTTGTTGCCGTCGGACTTGAGCTTCAGTCCGCTGGGCGCCTGGATGGTGCTGACATAATTGGATTCGGAATAAGTCAGCGATAGTGTCGAATAACCTAGCGGCAAGATATAGACAA
>CAYWUD010000681.1:0-1015 GCA_964461355.1 uncultured Pseudomonadales bacterium
CAACGTGTGATATTTTTATTATAATATGCCAGAAAGATTTTTCTGATATTTACATATTACGATAAATAGCGTAATATAATCTCCAAGAGGGGGTGGATAATGAAGAAACTACTGTGGTTGGTTGCTCTTTGTGTTGCTATTCTTGTAAGTGTGAGTTGTAAACCTGCGGGTAAAAATACGTACACTATTGAGGGGAAAAACTCCCTGTATGTGGGTGAAGTGAGTAACTCTATAGTGGTAAGTAACTCATCCACAACAATCCCTGCAGAGCATATAACTTGGGATAGTAGCCATACAGATGTTGCTACCGTGAGCTATGGGGGTGTTATTAATGCTCTTTCAGAAGGTGTTACTGAAATCTCAGCAACCTTTGAAGATAAGGGTCGGGTTGTAACAATTTCCAAATCTCTCAAAACGATAACCTTAGATACTGACTTTAGTAGGGCTCCTTTATTTGGTTATCATGTTATGGGTAGTGCAAATATAGCTCTTGGGGCCACAGAGAGATTTACCGTTTTTCATGGTGATGATGTTCCTGCTATTGTTGATTCTATCAATTGGAGTAGTAGTGATCCTAGTACTCTTTCTATTGGTGCTACGTCTGGAGTTGCAACGGCCATAAGGTTATCTTCTTCTGTACTAATTTCTGCAGACATTCATGACATATATGATAATGTGTACACCATAGAGTACCCTGTAGAGGTACGTTCTTCTGCTGGTTATACCATTATTGGGGCTGGAACTTTGCATAAAGGACAACAAATACAGCTTGTTCTTGGTTCTGAGAGTGGAGATCTTTCTGAGGTTCTCGCTGTTCATTGGTCTAGTGATAATGAATCTGCCGTTACAATTCAGGAAGATACAGGATTAATGAGGATCCAACAGGGGAGTGGAAGTGTTTCTGTATCTGCTCTTATAGATACAACCGCAGGAGCCATGGTAATTGACCGAGAGTTTTATTTGCAAGACGGTGCTTTTATCTTGGAGTATGATCTCTCTGAATCAAAAAGTGTGG
>CAYWUD010000682.1:0-1014 GCA_964461355.1 uncultured Pseudomonadales bacterium
GCAGGATCAAGAGCCGGTAGTTGCGCTTCGGCCTCGGGCAGTACCGGTTTGGCTGTTCGGGTGGTGATTGTCGGAGCGGTCCAGCTCGGAAGTTGCAGCAGATAGCCACGGCGCAGGAGATTTCGGTTGCCATTGATAAAGGCGTCCGGATTAAGCTCGAACAGCGCATTCATGGCTCGAGACATTGAGACGTTAGCGGGTTTTAGTGATTGAGCGATCAGCCACAGGCTGTCACCGGATTGCGTGCGGTAGCTGTCGCCGGATGCGACTGGCTTGGGTCTGGGCTGCGGAGCGCGCAGGGTGCGCCGAGCAGGCTGCAGGGCAGGAGGATCAAGGAGGACCAGAAACTCCTTGGCCATATGCCCCTTCGGCCAGCGGACAGTGAGCACGAAATTCAGGATCGGCTCGTCGACGGTGTCGGGGGAGCGGACTTCTATATAGGACTGCCCCGCATCTTCGATCAGTGCGAGCCGAAACTGTGTGTGCAAATAGGCATTACGGACGTTGAGCTGGTTGTACTGCTCCTGAGTGGCGATAGCCGGTTTGATTTCATCGGCACTGGTTTCGCCGAGATTGCTGAGCAAAATACGTCCCTGGAACGGTTGTCCCAGTGCGGAGCGGGTTTCCAGCTCCCCCAGGGTCAATGCGCTGGCAGGGCTGCTGGCGAGGGCAACAGCCAGAGCCAGTGGTGTGAGTCTGTGTATGCGTGCAGTCATCCTTGGCCCCCAAGCCGAATCGTGGCAGTGAGATAAAAACAAGTATATGCACGAACGGCGGGGTTGCCGGGCACCTGTCGATAGTCATGAGATGCGCAGCGGTTTGGGAGGCTCTAGATAGAAAAAACCGCCCCAATTGGGGCGGTCTGGCATAAGCGAATCGGTAATTTATAAAATAATGGTCTGAACAGGTCAGTTAAAAATACGGTTTTCCTGTTCCTGCACCCGGATAAAGGTGGTGCGCTTGGACAGTTCTTTCAGGCGTTCGGCACCTACGTAGGTTCAGGCTGAGCGCACG
>CAYWUD010000683.1:0-1014 GCA_964461355.1 uncultured Pseudomonadales bacterium
GAACGGATCGCGGGTGAAACGCTCGGTGCAGCGCTTCAAGGGGCTCTTGCAGCTGATGGCACGGACGCGCCCGGCCGATACGCCGGAAACGCTCCCCAAACCGCTGCCGCGCGCCCTGGCACGTGCGCGCAAGGCGCGCGAAAACAAGTTCCTGTTCGAGGGGCTTGAGCCGCGCCTGCTGTTTTCTGCCGACCCGTTTACCGCTGCGGCGGGTGCGGATCTGACCCTGCGCGTTATCGAAGAGGACGACGGCACCAGCCTGCTGCAGATCGTCGATAACAGCGCCGATGGGGCGCCGGTTCTGGCCGAACATCAGCTGCTTGAAGATGGCTCGGACAGCATCGTCATCAATGGCGCCGACGACAGCGATGAATCCCTGACCCTGGACGCCAGTCTGACCTCCCTGACCTCCGCTCTGGTCATCGAGTTTCACGGCGGCAGCGGTAGTGACAGCCTGAAAGGTCCTGCCGCCGATACGGTCTGGGATGCCGCCGATACTGGCGCCAGTCTGACCAGCGGAACCTTCACTGCCACGTTCACCGGGGTTGAAACCGTGGTGGGTGACAACGGTGACGACACCCTTGGCAACAGCGCTGGTGCAGCAACCTGGACGGTGACCGAGGCCAATAGCGTTACCCTCAACGGCATTCTGTTCAGCGGTATCGAAGCGATCGCCGGCGGCAGTGCCGATACCCTTGATTATTCCGCCTACAGCAGTGGCGTCGAGGTCGATCTGAACGAGGGCTATGCCACCGGTTTTACTGGTGCGACCGGCTTTCTCGATCTGGTCGGCTCCGATTATGACGATACTCTGACCGGCAATGCGCTGGCCAACCGGATTCTGGGTGGGGCCGGTAGCGATGTGCTGAGCGGTGGTCTGGGGCAGGATACCCTGATCGGGGGCAGCGGCAGCGACAGCGTGGCCGAGTACCGCGATGCCGACTTCGTGCTGACCGACGGCATGCTGAATATCGATGGCAGCGATGAAGACAGCCTGAGCGAGATTGAAGGGGC
>CAYWUD010000684.1:0-1012 GCA_964461355.1 uncultured Pseudomonadales bacterium
ACCGCTGCGTGGCAGCCTGGTGAGGTCGCCCAGGTCTCGGATGTGAAGAAACACATCAGCCTGCCCGCTGTCCGGTATGATAAATCCGTAGCCTTTATCCTTTTTCCAAACCTTCAACGTCCCTTGTTCGCAAGCCATATGGTTTCTCTGGTTTCAGTCCTGCTATGCCATTCTGCGATTGTACGCCTGTTGTCCTGGAATGATTGAGGACTGCTCCATCCTTATGCGTGTTCTATGGGATGCTGCACTGGATCTGGTCTCCGGCGATTTTGCGACAGAGGGTACCGTCGCTACCGCGAAGATTGCCCGCAGCATCCCGCCGCCAGCTCACACCATCATTGCTGTGCACTGTTCCGGTACTGTCGGTTCGGTAGCGGGTGCCATCACTGCCTCTGACTGTGCCGGTTGCATCGGTGCGCCAGGTGGTGCCTGTGGCGCTGTCGTGCACGATGTCGGTAGCGTCGCGCCGAAGCTCGCCCGAGCGTCCGTCGTCACACCGATACTGGGTAGCGCCCGTGGCCAGTGTTCGGTAGCGGCAATCTGCCAGCGCTGGTTGATAAGCGCTCAGGTACATACCCAAGGCTATCAACAGCCAAACAGGGCTGCGCATCGACAGATGCATCGGGCTACTTCTCGTCAGAGTTACAGATTCTCAGGTCGTTGATCTGAGCGTAGTCGGCCAGCACCAGCGGGTGAGCCCGCGCTTCGCTTTGGCTTGCGCCTGTCGGGGCATCCGGAATTTGCATCAGCTGCAGCAGGTAGAGCGCGGTGGCCTTGCGCGTATTCAGCAGCAGGTGGTCCCCCTTAAATCCGCGTTCACGGCGGATCATGTCCTGCTGGTCATCGGTCAGTGCCGGGTTGGGGATGATTTTAAGCTCCACCTGCTCCTGCCATAAGCGGTCTTGTTCCGGTGTCACCAGCGCTTCGCCTTCGACCTCGCCACACTCAAGAATCCGCCCGAGGACAAAATCGCAGAAACAGCGGTTGCGCTCGCAATACGCGCGGGCATGCC
>CAYWUD010000685.1:0-1009 GCA_964461355.1 uncultured Pseudomonadales bacterium
ATCGGTCGCAGAGATATTGAGATCGCCCATCACCACCAGCGGGTCCGTGGCCTGATACTGCTCCTGCAGCAGGGCCAGAAGATCTGCGTAGAATTTTTCCTTGGCCGGAAACTTAAGCGGATGGTCGCGGCTTTCGCCTTGGGGAAAGTAACCGTTGATCACGGTCAGCGGGCCCTTGGCCGTGGCAAAGCGCGCGCCGATCAGGCGCCGCTGGGCGTCGGCAGCGTCACCCGGGAAGCCCTTGAAGACCTCCAGCGGTTTTTCTTTCGATAGCAGGGCCACGCCGTAATGGCCTTTCTGACCATGGAACTGGACCTCATAACCCAGCGCGCGCACGGCCTCGAGTGGAAACTGTTCATCGACCACTTTGGTTTCCTGCAGGCCGATCACATCCGGTTGATGCTGTTCGATCAACGCCTCAAGTTGATGCAGGCGTGAACGTAAACCGTTGACGTTAAAAGAGATCAGACGCATGAAACCTCCCCGAAGTGCTACCTGAAGTACGTATTGTCTGGGCGCACTATACTTGATGGATAAACGCTTGCCGATAGCCGAAAAAGGTCTGACCGCAAAACATACATGACGCTCCCGGGCGAAGGAGGATGCCATGCTGGCCGCTTGTGCCGATCTGTTTGCCGCTGAGGCAAGGCCGGTGTATGCCGATGAGCGTCATAGCCGCGAAGCGCGCACCCTTCTGTACCACGCCTATCTGGATGATCCGGTGTTCCAGTGGCTGCTTGATGAAGCCAACCCCGATTACATGCAGCGCGTGCGTTCAACGGTGCGGGAGGTCTTTCATGCCCATCTTCAGGAAGGCATGCCGATTGTC
Source organism: uncultured Pseudomonadales bacterium (assembly GCA_964461355.1). Classification (GTDB taxonomy): domain Bacteria; phylum Pseudomonadota; class Gammaproteobacteria; order Pseudomonadales; family CAYWUD01; genus CAYWUD01. The sequence continues at coordinate 830 of CAYWUD010000685.1, forward strand.
GGCATGGAGCTGCAGGGGCGGCTGGTCGGTGTCGGTCTGGTCGGTTGCAGTGAGGGCGGACATGATCTGATCGATCAGTTCGGCTGGCGCTGGCGCATGATGCTGACGGTCGGTTTTGGCTGCACCGAGCGTTACAAGCATTATCACCACCAGATTGCCGCTTGCCTGCCGCGTGATCGG
>CAYWUD010000686.1:0-1007 GCA_964461355.1 uncultured Pseudomonadales bacterium
AAAGGTTGGAGTTACTCCAATGTAAAGAAAAAGTTTTATATTTTTTGAATATTATGTTATTCTCAAGGTAACTTTTCCCTTGAGAACCATTCCTACATCTAAAAAAACTCCCCGAAATCTAATTCCGGGGAGTACATAGATCAGAAAAGAGGTATCAGTAAGCAACAACCTCTTTTATCATAAACTCAAGCCCTGAGATGACTTGAAACTTACCCTCTCCACAAAAAGGGCAAGTATTCTTATTTGATATTAAGTGATACACCCGACCACAACCTTCGCACAATCCACTCCCTGGTATAATTTCCACTTCTAATTCAGTATTCTCTAAAAGTGTTCCTTCTACAGCACAGGGGTATGACTCTTCAACGTACCGAGGGATCATTGAGGATAGTTCGCCAATTTGGAGAACTAATTTCTCTATTACCTCTAGTTTATTCTCTTTAGCAAAGGCCTCAACACTCTCAACGACCTCTAACACAACACCAAGTTCATGCATATAACTACGCCTTTGGTTGCTTTTTCAAGATCTTTCGCTTGAGGTTTGTCACTGCAATCCGCCCTTTTCGTTTAAGAGCATGTTTCACAACAACCTTTTTAAGATCCTCAACTTCTACAGCACCAGCATCATGAACCCGATGAAGAGTTATAGCGTCAAACTTACATCGTAATGTACAAGCACCACAACCTATACACATATACTCATCTGTTGTGGTAGCACCACAGCCCAAACATCTCTCAGTTTCTAATCGAACTTGCTCTTCAGAAAAGGTAGATCGAAGATCATTAAACGATCGTTTGGCAACATCTCCTGCCACATGTGATGTTTGCTGTCGGGGAATACTATCAAACCCATTAAGCTCAAGAGCTTCCTTATCAAAAGCTTTATAAGCTCTCCTGTCACGACCAATAACCAAACTCTGGCCAGGCTGTACAAATCTGTGTAGTGAGATAGCACCCTCCTTTCCTAATGCAATCGCATCAATAGCAAAGTATGGACCTGTTGTAAC
>CAYWUD010000687.1:0-1000 GCA_964461355.1 uncultured Pseudomonadales bacterium
GTTTCTTGTTTGCATTTTGGACAATACAGAGGGAAGTTTTTAAGCTCTGTATTTATGTTTACTTTGTTTCGTGTTTTGTTTTTACATATAGGGCATAATAGTAACTTTGGATTTTGCATATCATACCTCACTAATTCGTATTAGCTTTTTTATTTGATTAACTTTTTTGTTATCACTTTTCCAGTTGGAAATTTCAGAGAAAACTTTCTCTGGATATTTTTTGCTAATATCTCTTAATGCATTTCCACAAGATTTTCTAACATATTCACTATCATCATTTCTAAGTTGAGATAAAAATCTGATTGCTACATCTGGATTTTTTTGAAAAAATGGTCTACTAGTCCAAATTCTCAATCCTTCAGAAACAGCCCTCCTAGTGTTAGGATGATGGTACACTAACCAATCCTCTATTGTTTCTAAGGCATTCTCATAGCCAGTATCTTTACAATAATTATCAAACGCCATAGCTAATATTTCTTGAACACGCCAATTTTCATCTTTCGATACTTCACTCTTTAAAAAAGATAATACTTTTGCGTTTGTAGCTGATATTTTACCAAATAAAAACACAGCTAACATTCTAACTTGATATATTTCTGACTCATATAACTTATGAGCCATATTTTCCAACTCTTCTTGCGTATGATTTTCTGCTATCTTAGTAGCAAGAATTTTTATTGGTTTAAAACCATTTGATACTTTTGCTATCTCTTCTAGTTCTTTTTTTAAGTTCATATAATCACCTCTATTCTTCAATTTATTATCTTAAATATATGGAATTTATTTTTTGAAATATTTTTCCCAAGCAGGGAGTTTTCTCATGCTATTTTCTGCAATTTCAATAGCTACCTCATAATCAAACCCTTGCGTTTTGATAATAAAATTAGTTGCGTTTTCCTTTCTTTCTTCAAAATTTTGCATTGAACCATCACTTTTAGCACAATGTTTACAATAATCTTTATTAACATCATTGCAAGCGAAGTCTGAAACATTCTTCATC